>CASBHZ010000015.1 GCA_949123685.1 uncultured Bacteroidales bacterium
TAAGTATCTTAATATCAGAGTGTACATTTAAACAAAACTCTTTTGAGGTAGTAGATTACTGAAAATGTACTCTTCATCGTCCTTAATTTTTTTAGGTTCAAAATTAGTCGGTGAAGAATCCTTCGTCGGTACGCAAAACACGGAGGAACGGCGCAATCTTTTTCCGTAACCGGATTTGTTTCGTGAGTTGTTAGTAACTCACTATATCACAATGCCTTGTTTTGCCATTCGTACTCATTTTGTTACCTATATGGTGTGGTTACGAACAAGTAACGTAGCGACGTCTTGACTTGGCTTCGGCAAGGATTATGGTGGCGTTGGAGATAATCGGCAGCTTAAATGAAACCTCTGTAAATCAATTCTATTACTTCATTCTTCCGTATTCCACTTTTTTGTAGTAACTTTGTCTTATGAATAAAACGAAGTGCACTATCTGACGTGTCTCGTTCAAAATTTTTACAGGTAAATCAGTTGTATATGGCTAAAATCGGAAGTGTGAAGACCATAAAAGGTCGCAAAGCGATGCTGCTTGGCAGCGGTGAACTTGGCAAGGAAGTTGCCATAGAGCTCCAACGTCTCGGCGTGGAAGTGATTGCATGTGACAAATATCCGGATGCACCGGCTATGCAGGTGGCACATCGCTCACATGTGTTCAATATGTTGGATGGAGATGAGCTTCGCAGGCTTGTAGAGCTTGAAAAGCCGGACCATATCATACCAGAAATCGAAGCTATCGCAACCCCGGTGCTTGTAGAACTCGAAAAAGAGGGATACAACGTAACACCAACAGCAAGGGCGGCATGGCTCACAATGAACCGGGAGGGTATCCGTAGGCTTGCTGCCGAAGAACTTGGACTTCCCACATCTCCCTATCGCTTCGCTTCCACCCGCGAAGAATTTGACAAAGCCGTGGAAGAAATCGGTATACCGTGTGTAGTTAAACCCGTGATGAGTTCTTCAGGACATGGGCAAAGCACGATTAAGAACTCAGAAAATATAGATGCCGCATGGAAAGAGGCTCAAGAAGGTGGTCGTGCCGGTGCCGGAAGGGTGATAGTGGAAGGTTTTGTCGATTTCGATTATGAAATCACGCTTCTAACGGTAAGGAGTATTTCCGGAACAACATTCTGTGAACCGGTTGGACACATACAGGAAAACGGAGATTACCGGTATTCATGGCAACCCCAACCAATGAGCCAGACCGCGATAGAATCGGCAAAAGAAATTGCCCGCAAAGTCACTGATGCATTAGGAGGCTACGGCATTTTCGGAGTGGAACTTTTCGTGAAAGGTGACAACGTAATTTTCAGTGAAGTTTCACCACGCCCTCACGACACCGGAATGGTGACCATGATATCTCAAGATCTTTCTGAATTCGCTCTTCACGCCCGGGCATTACTCGGACTCCCGGTGCCATCAATAGAGTTCTACGGGCCTTCCGCATCCCGAGCCATCGTTGTAGAAGGAGATTCGGATTGTGTAGAATTTGACAACCTTGAAGAAGTTCTCAAAGAGCCGGGCACTCAGTTAAGAATCTTCGGAAAACCTGAAGTGCACGGACACCGTCGCATGGGGGTAATTCTCTCCAAAGCCGACACCCTCGAAGAGGCACGCGCCAAGGCATCCCGAGCTTATAATGCATTAAAAGTCACACTGCACTGACATTGACACGATGGACAGTATTAATATACACAGATTGCCCTCAACTGAGGGCATCTGTTGTTTTTCAACAGATGCATCATCAGATGAAACAGAATTTTTGAATCACGTTTCATGCAATCAACATCCAATAATGCCAATACAGACACATTCTGTAAATGTAGCATTAGTGGAGAACACCCGAGATAAATATGCTGACACTGACGCATTAATAACACAGATAGCCGGACTACCGATAGGCATACGCACAGCCGACTGTGTGCCTGTGATACTCCATGCCACAGATATAAAAGCAATAGCTGCCGTTCACGCAGGATGGAAAGGCACATTGGGCGGTATCATAGACAATACAATTGACAAGTTATTGGAATTAGGCGCACACGCTGAAAACATATACGCCACTTTCGGAGTGTCAATATGTAAAGATTGTTATGAAGTTGATAAGGAATTGGCAGAACAATTTATCTCGAAAGGGTTCAATTCATATGTATCATACCCAAACGGGAATAGTTCAAAGCCTCATATCGACTTACAGGGAATAAACGCTAAAAGAATGGTCAATAAAGGAGTATTGGAGAATCATATTACGTTAAACAACAACTGCACAAGATGCACATGCGATGCGTCGGGCAAATATGTTTTCAACAGCTGGCGGCGCACTCCCGGCACGAAGTCTCGCAATCTTACTATTGCCATGATATTACCTTCAGAGCAGTGTTTAATCCGATCATACTGATCCCGTCATTATCCTGCAAAGAAAAGAAAAACAATGATTGCTTTTATGTATGAGTAATATTTTGTAACTTTGAACTTGTCTTGACTTATTTGGGTATGTTAAATCAACTCTTTTCTTAACATCGGCGGATATTTACGAAGAGATGTAAAGAAAAAATAAGTCAATACATGTTTTTGTGTTCATTGCAAGAGTTTATTTTTAAACAGCTTCTGAGTCATGAAAAATATCGGAAAAGCTTTATACTTCATATACCAATGGTTGATTGCCGGTCCCATTTTCGTTGTGGCAACATTCCTGACAGCAATTATAACGGCTGTAGGTTCCTTACTCGGCAATAAAGATTTCTGGGGATATTATCCCCCTCATTATTGGGCAAGGTTCACGTGCATATTATTCCTTATGCGCATAAAAGTTAGCGGACGTGAAAATATAGACCCCAAGACATCCTACGTTTTCGTTGCCAACCATCAGGGAGCATACGATATATGGTCTATCTACGGCTATCTCAATCATAACTTTAAATGGCTGATGAAAAAAGAGCTTGAAAAGATTGCAATGGTTGGATGGGCATGTAAATGCGCCGGACAGGTTTTCGTTGATGACTCAAGTATAAGCGGTATTAAAGAAACGATCGCTGCATCTGAAAAGACGCTGCGTCATGGCATGTCGCTGGTAATCTTCCCTGAAGGCAGTCGCAGTTGGGACGGGAAGATGATACCTTTCAAAAGAGGCGCTTTCATGCTCGCCGGCGAGTTTAAGCTTCCGGTGGTTCCGGTAACAATCGACGGAAGTTTCAAAGCCATGCCTCGCTCCACATACAACATGACTCCGTCTACAATAAGGCTGACAATCCACAAACCCATATATCCCGGAGAACGTGGGTTCAACACCAAACAATTAATGGCACAGTGTCGCGAAGCAATATCTTCAGCACTGCCAATTGAAGAACAAGTCTAAGAGGATAAAACCGGAATGAAAACATTTCCTATAGTATTGAGTATAGCCGGATCAGACAATACCGGAGGAGCAGGTATACAAGCCGACCTCAAAACTTGTTGTGCATTCGGTGTATATGGCGCTACTGTAATTACAGGGGTCACTGCGCAAAATTCAAGAAAAGTATTCGGTGTTGAAACGGTATCAATCCCGATGCTGCGCGATCAGATTGATTCCATTTTTGAGGTAATGCATCCGGACGCAGTAAAGACAGGCATGTTGCCATCACCGGAAATTATTGAGACGGTTGCCATCAAACTTAAAGAATATGGTGTCAAGAACATAGTTGTTGATCCCGTAATGGTAGCTACAAACGGAGGTTCATTAATAAACTCTTATAATGAAACCATTGAAGCTTTCATTAAATTTCTCCTCCCGTTGGCAACCATTGTAACACCGAACATGAAAGAGGCATCGGAGTTTCTCAACATCAATGCAGCCGAACTTGATCCGGAAACCGCATGCATCAAACTTCTTAAACTTTTCAAAAGCAAATCGGTTCTGCTTAAGGGAGGACATTTCAATAGCAATGAGGCAGCCGATTTTTTATATGATTCTGAAAGTTTAAACGTATTTTCGACCCCAAGAATAGACACGGCAAACACACATGGCACAGGATGCACCCTCTCTTCAGCAATAGCCTGCGGTTTGGCGAAGAAAGAAAGTTTATTCTCGGCTGTAGACAATGCAAAAAAATTCATATCCAAAGCAATATCCTCAGCTTCGGAATTAAAAATCATGGAAGGTGCAGGACCTTTGGATTTCTTTGTGTAAAACAACATAGGCACAACCTGCCAATAAAATCAGACAAAATGAGAATAACTATAAATAACCAGCCCTTTGACCTGTCAAATGATTACGCCACAGTGGCTGAACTAATACAAATCAGAGGCGTAAAATCCGGAGGAACAGCAGTGGCATTGAACAACAAGATTGTCAAACATGACGACTGGGAGATCACACGGCTACAGGAAGGTGACTGTGTAACCATTATCTCAGCAGCATTTGGAGGATAAAAACACGATGGATAAATTCTTGAAAATCGCAATAACAGAACCTGATCTGCTTCCGGATGAAGCGGCATTAATCGAACGCCTTATTGACGGCGGCATTGACTATGTGCATATCCGCAAACCGCAAGCATCGGCACGCGATATCAAGAACCTTATCGAAAACATCCACTATCCTTTCAGACGAAGACTTAAACTGCATGGTCATTTCGACCTTTTAAACGAGTTTAATCTTGGAGGGGCGCATATAAACTCACGCTGTCATGTCGCACCATCTTCTGCAATAAACGTTTCGCGCTCATGCCACACGCTTGAGGAATTGGATGAATGCAAAAAATACGAATATGTAACACTCTCCCCTATTTTTGATTCAATCTCGAAACAAGGATACATGTCGGCATTTGATTTGCAAGATCTCACAGGAAAAATCAAGGGTAAAAATGTTATAGCATTAGGAGGGGTGGTGCCGGAGAAATTTAGCATTCTGCAAGAGTGCGGATTTGCCGGAGCGGCAATGCTCGGATGCGTATGGAAAGACATAGACACTTTTCTGAAAAAGATTAACAATCATTTAAATTACTAAAATAATATGTTACAATATATAACATCAACGTCCTCTCCTGTTCCTGTTGTGGAGCAAGTGCGCCAGGTTCTTGACGGCGGATGCCGATGGATACAGGTACGCATGAAAGACGCAACGGATGAAGAGATAGCTGAAGCAATAAAAGAGATTAAGCCGATGTGCCTTGAAAAAGAGGCATTCCTGATCCTCAACGACCGGGTGGAGCTCGCTAAGACACTTGATGTCGGAGGCGTGCATATAGGTAAGACCGACATGCTTCCATCTCAGGCAAGACTTATCCTCGGGCCCGCAGCAGTAATCGGAGTCACAGCAAACACCATTGATGACATAATGGCTGTCCGTGCTCTTGATATCGACTATATCGGTATAGGTCCCTACCGCTTCACTGAAACCAAAAAGAATCTTGCACCCATGTTGGGATTGGAAGGCATACGGGAAATCTGCAAAGACATGCAGGCACAGGAAATCAACATAGCCACGGTTGCGGTAGGAGGCATCCGCACTGAAGATGTTATTCCATTGATGGAAACCGGGGTCAACGGCTTGGCAGTGAGCGGGGCGATAGCATTCGCTCCCGACATTAAAGCTGCAACCGAAGAGTTTATAAGCCTTCTCTCACAATATGATAAGTAAGATCTACATTAGACAACAATAACATGCAAGATATCTTAAAAATCGGAGACAGGAATTTCAGTTCCCGTCTCTTCGTCGGGACAGGGAAGTTTTCTTCTCCCGATATCATGCTTGAGGCAATAAAGGCATCAGAGTCGCAGATGATCACCGTGGCAATGAAACGCGTGAACATGATGAATGAAGCGACCGACGATATGCTGACGCATATTAACCGCGAACACGTGCAACTTCTGCCCAACACTTCAGGAGTGCGCAATGCTCAGGAAGCCGTGCTTGCAGCGAAGATGAGCCGAGAGATTTTCGGCACATCATTTATCAAGTTGGAAATACATCCGGATCCTAAATATCTTATGCCGGATCCTATCGAAACCCTCAAGGCTACAGAAGAATTGGCTAAAGACGGATTTACGGTGCTTCCATATATCCAGGCAGATCCCGTGCTTTGCAAGCTTATGGAAGAAGCAGGGACAGCAGCAGTGATGCCACTTGCCGCGCCGATAGGCACCAATAAGGGACTCGTGACTCGCGACCTCCTTGAAATAATAATTGAACAGAGCCGAGTCCCCGTAATCGTAGATGCAGGACTGGGTGCGCCATCACATGCTGCGGAGGCTATGGAAATGGGTGCGGATGCAGTTCTCGTAAATACAGCTATAGCTGTGGCGGGAGATCCGGTATTGATGGCAAAGGCGTTCAAGGATGCAGTTCGTGCCGGACGCGATGCCTTTAACGCCGGACTCGGTGCTGTTTCCACTTACGCCCAGGCAACAAGTCCCCTAACCTCTTTCCTTGATTGATTTCCCATAATTACCATTATAAACCCAATAACTTACTTATGAAAATAGAAAATATAGATGTCTCATCATATCCCAATTCTGAAAAGATATATGTAGAGGGTAAAATGCCGGGAGTGCGTGTCGGCATGCGTGTAATCCACCAATACCCCACGGTAAAGATTGAAGACGGTAAACGTACGGAATATCCGAACGAAGACATAACAGTATACGACACCTCCGGTCCATACACGGATCCGAACATAGAAATCGACATAAATAAAGGTCTTCCCCGCTTCCGAGAGCAATGGGTGAACGAACGCAATGATACGGAAATTCTCCCTGACATTACGAGCGATTACGGACGTATGCGACGTGACGACAAATCTCTGGATTCACTCAGGTTTCCGGTTGAACATAAACCTCGTAAAGCCAAAGATGGCGCACGCGTAACCCAGATGCATTATGCCCGCAAAGGAATCGTAACTCCGGAAATGGAATACGTGGCAATAAGAGAAAACCTCGATAATGAAAAACGAGGAATAAAAACCCATATCACACCCGAGTTTGTTCGTGACGAAATTGCGTCAGGAAGGGCAATAATAGCAGCAAATATCAACCATCCGGAGGCAGAACCTATGGTGATAGGATCAGCATTCAGCGTGAAACTCAACACCAATATAGGAAACTCCGCGCTTTCTTCAGGAATAGAAGAAGAGATAGCCAAAGCAGTATGGAGCTGTTATTGGGGAGGCGATACACTTATGGACCTGTCAACCGGTGACAATATCCACGAGACACGCGAATGGATAATCCGCAACTGTCCTGTGCCCATGGGAACGGTACCCATCTATCAGGCTCTCGAAAAAGTAAACGGAGATGTCAGGAAACTGACATGGGAAATCTATCGCGACACACTGATCGAACAATGCGAACAGGGCGTTGACTATTTCACCATTCATGCCGGAGTTCTCCGCGAACATGCACAGCTTGTGGAACAGCGTCTGACAGGCTGCGTGTCACGCGGTGGATCTATAATGACACAATGGTGCGTGCTTCACGATTCAGAGAGTTTCCTTTACACCCATTTTGATGAGATATGCGAAATCCTCAACAAATATGACGTTGCGGTCTCTCTCGGAGACGGCATGCGCCCCGGATCAACACATGATGCAAATGACCGCGCACAGTTCCTTGAACTTGAGGTGCTTGGAGAACTAACAAAGAAAGCATGGGAACATGATGTTCAAGTGCTTGTAGAAGGTCCCGGACATGTGCCCATGCATAAGATAAAGGAGAATATGGACAAACAGAAGGAAGTCTGTGCCGAAGCTCCTTTCTATACGTTAGGCCCGCTGACCACAGACATAGCCCCCGCCTACGACCATATCACTTCCGCAATCGGCGCTGCTATCATTTCCAACCTTGGAACAGCGATGATATGCTACGTGACCCCTAAAGAACACCTGTCACTTCCTACCCTTGAAGACGTTCGCGAAGGAGTCATAACCTACAAGATTGCGGCGCATGCAGCCGATCTTGCCAAAGGATTCCCCGGTGCGAACGTGCGCGACGACGCGCTCAGCAAAGCTCGTTACGATTTCCGTTGGAAAGATCAGTTCAATTTATCATTAGACCCTGAAAAGGCTAAGAAATACTATCTCGAATCAAGGAGAAACGCTCCGGATGCCGATGACCGTTTCTGCACGATGTGCGGACCAAACTTCTGCGCGATGCGCATCTCCCAGAATATAGAATCGGAATGCAAGAAATAGTATTCAAAAACGATCCGTCAAAAGACGCCGTTTTCGGTCATGGTTTCGCAGATGAAATCGGTGTCTATGACTGGAACGAAACTGTCAGCATTGTAGAAAACGCCACAGAGGGTGACGTGCGCCGTGTGCTTGCCAAAGCTCGCCGAAACGTCAAACCCCTTACGCCCGAAGAGTTCGCAATACTCATATCTCCTGCTGCAGATCCTTTTCTTGAAGAGATGGCACAGCTCAGCCGGCATTTCACGCTTGAACGGTTCGGAAAGACAATCTCATTGTATATTCCGATGTATGTATCCAATGCGTGTACCAATAAATGCGTTTATTGCGGCTTCAACCATGACAATCCCTTCAACCGCACCACTTTGACAATGGATCAAGTTGAAGAAGAGTGTAAGGCAATAAAAAAGCTCGGACCATTTGAAAACCTTCTGATTGTCTCGGGAGAATACCCGTCACTTTGTGGCGTTGAGTATCTTGAAAACGTATTACGCCGATGCCGTCCACATTTCCACAACCTCACTATTGAGGTTCAACCGATGAAAGCGGCTGATTATTATCGCCTGACCAAATCGGGGTTGAACGGAGTTGTTTGTTTTCAGGAAACATATCACCGGGAGGCATACAGGACCTATCACCCCAAAGGTATGAAGAGCCACTTTGAATGGAGACTTAACGGATTTGACCGTATGGGGGAAGCAGGAGTCCACAAAATTGGAATGGGAGTACTGTTGGGTCTTGAAGACTGGCGTGCAGACACAGTCATGATGGCACGGCATCTGCGCTACCTTCAAAAACGCTATTGGCGCTCCAGATTTTCGGTAAATTTCCCTCGTATGAGACCGTCAGAGAGTGGATACCAACCAAAAGTTGTGATCAACGACCGAGAACTCGCCCGTCTCACTTTCGCTTTCCGAATATTCGACCATGACATAGACATATCGTTCTCCACTCGTGAAGCGCCTGAGTATCGTGACAACATTATGCGTCTCGGCGTAACATCCATGAGTGCCGGAAGCCAGACCGAACCGGGAGGGTACGCCACATCACCCGAAGCGCTGGAACAATTCGAAGTCAGTGACGACCGTTCCCCATCCTCCGTAGCTTCAGCCATACGAGCTCATGGCTACGAACCTGTATGGAAAGACTGGGACGCAATATTCGATTGAACATAATGACTACATTCTACAGGATGAGCATTTCGTGATCTGACGAAATGCTCATCCTTCTTTTATAATCTGAAGTTATTTAAACAACTTCTTAATTCCCCGAGAAAGCGAATAATACAATTATTTTTACAAAAGAAAAGAACTGAATGCCCCGAATAATTGTTAAAATAACATAACCAAAACAGAAATAAATATGAAATTCACACAACCGAGACTTCCTTATGCGCCAGATGCACTGGCTCCCGTAATTTCCGCAACTACCATTGATTATCATTATGGGAAACATGAGAAAGCATATATTGACACATTAAATAACCTCATTGAGGGTACTCCGTTCAGTGAAATGTCACTTGAAGAGATAATATGCAAAAGCGAAGGCAAACTCTTCAACAATGCATCTCAGGCATGGAACCATATTTTCTATTTCTTCCAGTTCTCACCCAACGGACTTAAAGAACCGTCAGGTGCATTGCGTAAACAAATTGAAGATCAATTTGAAAGTGTAGACGCTTTCAAGAAAAAATTTGAAGAAGCTGGTGCAACCCTATTCGGATCCGGATGGGTATGGCTCTCAGCTGATGATAAAGGCACGCTCTTCATCACCCAAGGAGGAAACGCATCAAACCCGATGACCCAAGGACTTAAGCCTATACTGACTTTCGATGTATGGGAACACGCATACTATCTTGACTATCAGAACCGCCGTGCGGATTACCTCCACACTCTATGGGATATCGTGGACTGGGACATAATCGGAATCCGATATGGAAACGATGAGTAACATACATATAGAGAAAGTATTCTACATAATAAATGATAAAAGCTCGCGTCAATTGACGCGAGCTTTTATCATTTGCTAATATTATAACTTATTTGAGCATTTTCTGAAGGCGTTCTGGTTCGTTAGTGGTTATATAATCCACCCCCTGCTCAATACACCATTTCATGTCTTCAGGCTCATTTACTGTCCATATATTCACCTCAAGCCCCTTGTCATGGCACTCTTTAATCCATTCAGGATGCTTCTTCATCACTTTAAGCGAATAATCGATACCGGCACCCTTGGCATATTTTATCTGACATGGCACGTAGTCTCCATTCAAGAAATAAACTTTAGCTCCTTTAGGCGCAGCTTTTACATATTGCTTGAATGCATCCTTGGAAAACACTATATAATCAGTGCGATTCTCAAGACCATATTTCTTAACCATCTCGATAGTCTTCTTTACGGCAGCCTTTTCCATGGCACGGCTGTCATGTGTCTTAAGCTCGAGAACAAGCCTGGTCTTAAGACGCGAAGCCGTTTTAAGATACTCATCAAGCGTAGGAACAGTCTCGCCATTCGAAAGCTTTTGTTTAAGTACCTCAGCAGCCGGCGTGCGTTGAATCTCTATGCCATTTATCGTCGGGTCATGATTGACAACCAAAACATTGTCAGGGGTCATCCACACATCAAACTCGGAAGCATAACAACCTATCGAATCTGCCTTTACTAACGAACGGATTGAATTTTGTGCCGCTCCGGCTGTGTTCCAATAGCCTCGATGTGCAATCACCTTAGGCTTTGCCGCCTGGAGGGCAAACGATCCGGCGAACATAACTGCCGCAATTAAAAGAATACTTTTTCTCATGATATAATCAAGCGTTAAAATTAATAATGATCAAACATTCTTATAACAAAAACTGCCAATCCCCTTAAAATAAAGGGAATCGGCAGTTCTGCTATTTAAAAAATCTTTTCATTTCTCCATAAATGGGTTTCGATTTGCAAATATAATAATTAAATTTTATTTTGCAATGAAATCCAACGGGCAAATGAGAATCCTTTGAAACACATCAGTCATTGCTGAGAGATGATGTATATACGTTGCCGAAAGGATCTGTGGCACGCACCGTCACATTGCTCCATGTTGCCGAAGGCTTGTAAAGGAACATATGGTTAGTCGTGGCGATCTGTGCTCCACCATGATTTGCAGGTATATACCATTTCTTGTCATCTTCATTATATACAAGACTCTTTCTCACATCCGGATCCTGAGCCTGAACATTTTTCAAAGCTTTCCATTCTCCACCGTCTTCCTGTATTTCCACTTTCCATTTGGGATACCAACAGAACACGTTAACCAGAATCTGATCGAAAGGATCGCCGGCATTGTTCGATGGGTCTGAGAGCACGGCATCTTCAGGAGTATATATCTTCATCTGGAAATCTTCTGGATAACCGGATGATTTATATTTTACATCAACAAGCTTATTGCCATTGAACTTAAGCATTCCATATCCACGTGGGGTGCCGTCGCTACAAAGAGGATACCAGTACGCTCCCATAGTGGCGGGGAAATTATACTCTGTCATGTTCGATGCAATCTCAACTGTAGACTGGTTGTGTGCATGCCCTGAGATAATCTGAACATTATCGAAATCCTTTATAATGTCATAAAGTTCCTGCGTGTTGGTAAGGTTATCCAACTTGTTCCAACGTGCCGTAGGAATATGAAGGGCAACGATGAGTCCTTTATCCTTGGAAACGTAAGACAGGTCCTTCTTCAACCAATCAAGCTGTGCCTGAGTGACGGTATTGGCATAATCATTACGCCCCGTTTCACCGCTATAAAGCACGTCATCAAGCACCACCATATGATAATCACCGATATTGACAGAATAATACGTAGGACCGAGCACATTGCGAAAATCCGCATCACTCTCGGTATCATTCTTCACACTCTCGTTATGGTCATGGTTGCCTATTACAGAGAATACAGGAACTGCAGTTCTGCCTACGAGCGTCTTGTATGTAGAAAAAAGTTCAGGTTTATTCCATACAATATCCCCGAGAGATATGCCATAAGTATTTTCACCCAAAGGCTTGGCAAACTCCGAGAAATCCTGAAGAATATCAGTAAACTCTTTTATGTCATCATCATTCCCTATCTGAGGGTCTGCCATTGTCATAAGCGTCCATTCTGTCTTCTTGGGAGTGGACCGGAGATTGAAATCACGCTGGATCTTTGCATCTACGGTAAAATCAAGAACCTTATAGAACCTTGGAAGTCCGTCAAGTTCAGGAATTTCGCAATCTTCAGGCACGGAAACAAACACATGCTGACGGGTGGTGTACATCTGGTATTCACCTTTTTCATCAGTAACCTCTACATTGACACCATCGCTCACAACTACTCCTGAACGGGGGGCACCATCAACTGTTACACGTCCGGCAAGATTCTTGCCAAACTGATGGACAATTGTAACTTCATCACGGTCAAAACCATTGGGAACGACCGGAGCCTCCTTCTCGGAGCAGGATGTCAGCGCAATTGCCAACACTCCTGCAGCAAGAAATTTATATTTAAACATATTATTGATTATCATCTTTTATATCGTTAATTTAAGAAGCTATTTAAATATCAATACCCCGGATTCTGTTGGAGCAATGGATTACCCTGAATAGCTTCCAATGGAATGCAGAACACTTTCTTCGTGTTATCGGTCGGAGTATGATCCCACCACGACTCGGTAGTGAAAAGTCCCCACCTGATCAAGTCGGTGCGACGATGTCCCTCACCGAGAAACTCAATCATATATTCATCTGCAAGACGATATATGTCAAGATTAGATTCAGTTACAGGATCGGGATCGACACCGCCCTCGAAATTACGCCTACGCACGCTGTTAAAGAGCTCGGCTGCACCTTTCTTGTCGCCTCTCCTGAACTTGCATTCCGCGAGATTATAGACAACTTCCGTGAATCTTATCACAGGGAAGTCTGCATCGAAAAGGATATCCTTGTCGGCAGAGTTTGAAACAGGCATTTTCACCAAACGGATACCCGAGTTCTCGTCTCCCTCCATCATGTCGCTTTTATTACCCGTGCGGTTGATATAGTCAACCATGACCATATCCTTGCCATTCTGCAATTTCGTGCCTTTTGCAATCTTGCCGGTATGAGGATTCTTCTGTAAGCCTACGCAGAACATACCCTCATACTGCTTGTTGCCATTATAGACATATGGTCTCTTTCGTAGATCCTTATCATTGAATTTGGCATATGTCCTTCCAAGTTTAGAAACGAGTTCCACACCTTCCTTCTCAAGCGAAGGGGCAAGCTGATAGCCATTATACGGGTTAGCAAGGACATTGCAATCGAAATATGTCTTTGCATCCGCAATAAACATAAACCTGTAAAGCCCGTTAAACTCCATCTTGGTAGTCTGAGATGGAACATACCACATAGCTTCGGGAGATTTATCATTATCAAAATCATGAGGTCCGCTCCATGTTGCGTCAAGCTCGTATTTGCCATATTTACCATCGTAAATATCCTGAAGTATAGCCTCAGCGTCAGAATATCTGTTTTCACCTATATACGCTTCAGCGTTTAAATAAAGCTGAGCAAGCAGCATCGCGCCTGTCCCGCGTGTTATATAGCCGTTCTGCGCCTCAGACAGGGAAGCACGCGGCATCAATCTTGGGATAGCCTCCTTGAGGGAAGTTTCTATGAAATCAAAATTCTCTTTACGGCTGTTACGTGCCTTGGGTTTGTCCTGGCTACTGGTGTAGATAGGAAGTCCTCCATATGAATTTAGTCCCCTCATGTAGCAATATGCTATCAGGGTGTTGATCTGATTCAGGTGATCAGCCTTTTCCTCCTCGGAAAGGCCCACAGCCGGATAATTTACACCTGCAAGATCTTCTCTCGCTTCGAGCGAACGCGCGATCACATAGTTCAACTGGTTAAAGTTATTCACAATGAAACGGTCAGCCGTGTTCCAAGTGTGGTAGTGATAACGTAGATATTCACCGCCGTTATAGAAGTCTCCTGCCCTTGCCGGACAAGCCATTTCATCAGTAGTAAGTTCTTCAAGAACCCAGTTGTTTTTCTCGTTGTGATAATAACGCCACTGATCGAACGGCTTGGCAAGAACCGCATAAATGCTCTCCGGGCTTGTGAAGAAGTTGTCGGGGGTAACTTCGCTATAGAATTTTTCGTCAAGATCACACGACGACATCAGCAAAGTGCCTACCGCAGCCAACGCTATATATTTTGTTCTTATATTATTTTTCATTTCAGAAAATCTATTTTAAGAGTTCTTAAAATTTCAGCTGCATACCGAAGGTCCAGCGAATTGTCTGAGGATACATGGAGCGAACATCCTGGAAACCGGCAAGACCGGGGAAGAGCCCGTTCACGTTCTGTTCGGGGTTGTATCCTTTATATTTTGTGAAAGTTGCAACATCACGTGCCGTTACATAGAAACGTGCGCTGCTAACATACTTCTGCCATTTTGACAGATCCAGGTTATAACCGAGCGAAATGGCATCAATCTTGAAGAAAGAAGCATCCTGAAGGAAATAGTCTGTAGTGATACGGTTATCGTTTATGGCTGCGTTCCTGCCATATGCAGACTTCAGCACATTTATACCCTGTTGCCCTTTAAGACCATAATAAAGTTCAGTCTCGTCAAAGACATCATATTTGATCCATGAACGGCAGCTGATGCCGAGATCAAAATTCTTCCATCTGAAATTATGATCCATGGAGAAAATAAGCTTCGGCACACCGTTACCAACATAATGTTTGTTCTCATCAGTAGTGTTGCCTGCTGCAGGAACAATATTATTGTCCTTGTCATAGATGAGCCATTTACCATTCTCGTCCAGACCGGCATATTTAAAGAGCCAGAACTTACCTATTTCCTGACCGTTCACGATCTTGTGGGTATAACCCATGGAGCTTGGCAGAGCATCCGAGAGGATCTGAGATCCTGCCTCACCGAGATTTTTGATCTTGCTGCTGCTCTGGCTGAAGCGGACTGTGGCATCCCAATCGAAATCGGCATGCTGGAAAATTCTTCCGGTGAGTTCAAATTCCCATCCCTTATTGTCAAGAGTTCCGACATTCTTCATCACTGTTTTCTGCACCATAGGAGGCACAGGAGCTGTTACAGAGAAAAGCATATCGTCTACGCGGCGGTTAAACCAATCGAACTTACCGGAAAGGCGACCACCGAAAAATGAGAAGTCGACACCTACGTTAAGCTCCTTCTTTTCCTCCCATTTAAGGTCAGGGTTTATATTACGTGCAGAACCATAAGCAGGAACCCACACCCCGTCAGGATTCGGGTACATTCCGCTCTGGTCATAGTTCCTTACGGTATATCCGGAACCGAAATTATTGTTACCTGTCACACCATATCCCACGCGGATCTTAAGGTCGTTAAGCCATTCCACATCCTGAAGGAATTTTTCACGATTTATACGCCATCCTCCTGATACGGACCAGAAATTACCCCATCTATTGTTCTTTCCAAACTTTGAACTTCCTTCACGACGATAACTTACAGTTGCAATGTATTTATCATCATAAGAATAGTTGACACGGGCAAAATATGACATAAGTCGTTCGCGAGCAGACTTGCTTGAAGACATCTCCGCATAACCGTCGGTAAGATCGGATCCGGCACCCATATCCCAAGGACCAACGCCGTCAACGATGAAGTTTCTGTTGGTCATACTGAAAGCTTCAGTTCCCTGCTCCTCAAAGAAACTCCAACCTGCCACTGCATCAATATGGTGATAATCAAGAAAATCCTTTGTATATGATGCATATGCCTCATATGACAGGTTTAATGTTTTACTATAGTTATGTGACCCTTGACCGAGTTTACCCGAGTTGACGCTATAGCGGTGATACTGGTTAAAGTAAAGGGTCCTGACCCATTGACGACGGTCCACACCGGCAGTAGCCTGAACATTAAAGCCGGGAAGAATCTCAAACTTGATATTGGCATCACCCATAAACCACTGGTCAGTTCCGGAATAATCCTGATCCATGATATTTGCCACCGGATTGTAGAGAGTTCCGATACCATATTGATTCACATTATAGTGAGTGGGATTTTCAGGATTCATCAAAGGCGTGGTAGGATTCAAGGCAAGAGCCTGCTCAAACGCACCGGCTCCGTTACGCTGATCACGATGCGCCTCACGATATTGCATACGCAATCCGATCTGAAGCCTATTGTCCCAGATTGAATACCTTCCGTTCAGACGTGCCGAATAGTCTTTTCGTCCGTCACCGATCACGATTCCCTTTTGATCGGAATATGACAGTGAGCTATAAAGCTGAAGAGACTTGGTACCTCCTGTCATAGTCACGGAGTGACGTTGCGAGAAGGGATTGTTACGTGTAAGCTCATGATACCAGTCTGTATCATAACCATAGTCATAACCGCGTCCAAGCTCTATATATTCCTGTGAATTGAGCGTTTCAAGACGTTTGCGTACGCTCTCCACGGAAAGTTCCATATTATATGTAACCGTTGCCCTCCCCTCTTTTGCTTTCTTTGTAGTCACGAGAATAACACCGGCAGATGCACGCGTTCCATAGATAGCACCGGCAGACGCATCCTTAAGCACATCGATAGATTCTATATCTTCCTGATTCACGGCACGCAAATCTCCACCGGGAATACCATCGATAACCACAAGAGGTGAATTACCCGCCTTTACCGAGGAAACACCTCTAAGCTGATAGTCATTGGTCGAGTTCGGTGAAGAGGATCCGCCTATCGTAAGTCCGGACACCTTTCCCTGCAAAGCGGTAGCCACGGTGGAACCACCCAGACCGGTCATAAGGTTGTCACCGGATATTGAAGTTATAGATGAAGTCACTCGCTTCTTCTCCATCGTTCCGTATCCTACAACAACAACCTGATCCAATGTCTGATCGTCGCTTTGCAATATGATTTCGTATGCGTTTTTGCCTTTCTGCACTTTAACAGTCTGACCAACCATACCGATATACGTGATCTTAAGAGACTGTCCCGGATCAGCATCAATGGTAAACTTACCGTCAATATCCACGACTGCCGCTTTCTTTGTTCCTTCCACCATTACGGTGGCACCGATCATCGGCTCTCCGTCTTTATCAAACACGGTTCCGGTGATCTCTTCCGCAAGAGCCGTAAGCGATCCTGCCGCAACAAGCGCAGAAGCACAATAAAGCCTCACGTTATTATTTGATTTATTATTCAGTTTCATTTATTTGCCTGATGTTGATTAGTTATTGGCGTTCCTTGTCACTTTAATGTCATCTATGAAACCACGATAATATCCTGACCGCGTTTTAAACCCGTCAATTATATACTGTGTTTCACCGATAATAATCTTTGTTTCGTCAGTTATGCCATTTATATTGACTGTAAATTCCTTCCATTGCCAATTGATAGTCTTGTCAGAATTATTAATAGGCACACAAGGAGAACTTAGAGTCATGTCGTCATTTACAGCTCCTTCAATCGCTCCTGGACCGTCAATTGCTACAGACACGGTGAAACCGTCCGTTCCATTCTTCGCAAGGCGGAATGACACAGCCACATTAGCTTTTTTGCCGGATTCTATACCGAGCGGCTGCTTGAGCATAAACGCGTTCTGATTGCTTCCCTTACCGAACTTAAGATAACCGTCGGCTGCATATACGGAAGAACCTGCTGCGTTAAAATCGAAATATCTCTTGTCAAACTCAGCCTTGATCCCTGCATTCGCAGCGCTGTATATCGGGAGCGTAGAACTTGCAGATCCATTGATAGAACCTACCTGATCATTACCACCGGTAGCCCAAGCCATGTCATCATTAAAATACACGAAACCGGGCAATTTGTCATCAAATACGACACGCACACCGGACTGGAACACATTAAATTCCTTTTCAATGTCTCCCACCAGCACATTAAGTGTAATTGAACGGTCGGCACCTGTAGTGTTCTCATTCGCAGAGAAAACGACAGTTGTCTCTCCCGCCTCTCCATTACTTGGTGCAACTTTAAGCCACTCACATTCTGAAGGAATAGAAATACTCCATGCCGCATTAGACGTTACAGTCAGTTTATCCGATTCATGAAGGGCTGCCACACCATCGACATCGAAGGAGATATCGGTCTTGTCAAGTTCAAGAACATAGTTGAAACCGCTTTGAGTCACAGCAAACTGCTCCTGCTTTCCCGCCATTTCAATCTCAATGAAGCCAAGACGGCTTTTTGATGAAGTGTTGGCATCTGCAGATATAAACAGGTTGTGACGTCCGCGCGTGCCTGACTCGTGAGAAATGTGAAGCCATTCATCTTTCTTGGAAACGCGCCATTCATTATTAGCGGCAAGCACTACCATGGCACGGTCTCCGGTAGAAGTCAGACCTGTATTTTCAAGTTTAACTTCACGGCTATCGGCATGCACAAAATTAGGCAAACTCTCTTCCTCACAAGAAACAGCAAGCATTGCCATTCCCCCGAAAAGGAGTGCCGCGCTGAATATATTTTTAAATTTCATGATAAATAGGTATAATAGTTCAATTTGCAATCTTCTCAATCTTCAGGTCATCAAGAAACCACCTGAATGTTCCGCTGCTGGTAACTTTGTCACGAATAAACTCAACCGGACCTACAACCACTTTATCTTCTCCGGCAAGACCGGCGATATCAACAGATACGTCATACCACTTCCACGTCTCGTCGGGAGTGATAAGCTGCTGACTTACGCATCCTCCGTCAATCGTTTCTCCACCTTTTATCTGTCCTTCTCCGATTACGCCAACTACGATCTTGGCACTCTTGTCTTGGAACGCAGCTTTAAAGCTCACCCGTACGGCAGACGTTTTGCCGGGTTCAATACCATTCACCTTAGGAGAAATAGCAGTAAGCGTATTAGTCTTGTTAAACTTCAAATATCCGTCTTGTGTATAGACAGTCTTGGCATTGGAATTGAAATCCTCATAATTAGCCTTAAATATAGGCAACGGGTTTTCTCCCGTCCATGCCGTATAGGTATAAATATTCCTTTGGTCTCCGGCAGACTTGATCGCAACTGCGTCAGAGCCGTCAATCGCCCATTTGAAATCATCAAAGAAATACACATGACCGATCTCAAGCTTATCATCAAGATTCATCTCGAGATTCTGGTTAACCGTAACCACTTCTGTAAGGTTAAATGAAGATATGTTAAGATGTCCCACCCTTTCGGCACCGGTTTCATTCGGTTCGGCTACGATCTCTACCGACACCCTGCCTCTACCTTCGGGTTGGTCAACACTCAGCCAATCGCAATCACTTGTGATTGTATAGCCTTTGTTCGAAGTGATATTGATGGTAGCGGGAGAACCCGATTTCAGCTTACCATCCTGAATCACCTGCACAATCGATTTGTCCACGTTCAATCGCGGAAGGACTTCTTTCGTATTGTCTTCCACTCCGCAAGCCGTAAACGTCATGCCGACGGCACACAGCACGCCATACATGAGATGTTTGGTTACTTTCATTCTGTTGGTTGAAAAAATTTATGGAAATTAATAATTGATAATTGATTAATTTAAACTTATTTAAGTATAATTTAAACATATCTTGATTTACAGTGCATACAAAATTATTCGCCGCTCCTCAAAATATGTCTGTGTGTTCAACATGTTTTCAAAAAAGACCACCCGAGGGTCTCCATTACATAATAAATATCACATTTTTAAAATGTTAAACGCATTAGCAATATCAATTAAGTGCAATAGTAAGTGATTAACCTAATAATGTTGCAAATGCCGAAAAGAGTAATTAATTTATTATGCTGCAAAATTACACTCTGAAATCAGCAGAGAAAACTTTTTTTAGTTAAAAATATATAAAAACGAAACCATCACATCAATAAATACCAAATAAAAACAGCAATTACCTTTCGTTTCGCAACAAGAAAGCAAAATTAACATAAAAACTCGTCTTGACTTATCTGCGAACGAGACAAATCAAGACGAGCTTTAGATTTTTTAGTCACGCAAATTTACCAATCACGCAAATCTGCAGTAAAGATCTATATATCAAGCATCAACAACACGAAGATCAATTCCCATTGACTCAAGGGAAGATACCGCCTTGTCAGAAATATGAGAATCCGTTATCAACATGTCTATTTCATCAAAATCCGCTATTTTAACGAAGCCTCGCCTACCGAATTTTGAAGAATCTGCAAGCACGATAGTCTTCTGGGCGGCACGCATCATCGCCTTATTAAGGTCCGCCTCCCTTATATCTGTTGTTGTTATGCCGAAACCCGGATCAAAACCATCCACACCGAGAAACAGCTTACTGCATGCCATATCCTCAAGAAAAACTTCCGCCATGCGCCCTACTACCGAAAGGCTGCTCCTACGGAGCGTCCCACCGAGCTGGATAACATCGATAGCTTCAATGGGACCCAACGCCTCCGAGACCTTAAGCGATGCAGACACGACCGTAAGGTGGTGCTTGGGTTCGATATTATGCGCGAAAGAAAGCATCGTTGTGCCGGATGCTATTATTATGGAATCATCCTTCGTAACGAGTTGCGCCGCATAATATCCGATCACACTTTTTTCATGACTCGCAAGTTTCGCCTTTTCACTGATTGTCCTGTTGTTGATATATGGATCAATAAGTATTGCGTTTCCATGGCTCCGATATAGTTTTTTTGCCGATTCAAGTTCACTTAAATCCTTACGTATCGTAACTGCAGAAACCTGCAACAGGGCTGACAACTCCCCTACCGAAGCAGATTCCTGTCTCAACAGCGTCTGTACTATTAAATTATGTCTCTCCTCTTTAGTCATTTCAATTATTTGTATTTGAACTTTTCAAAACTGAACTAATCTTAAATTATCTTTCTTTGCCCAATAGATTCATGCATCAATAAATAAATCAAGTCTTGTTCACTTCATTTTTCAAAATTAATAAAAGAGTTTCAATCTAACGCTAAAAAATGCATTAAATATACAAATTACCAACAGATTTTAGTGAATTTACGGTGAAACGTTTTCTATAAACCAACTATTAAGGTGTCTTAGGCGTTAGAATTTAAAAATACTGCCGGTAAATACCCATTTTTTTTGAAATAATTTTGCTTTTTAAAAGAAAGTTATCTACTTTTGCAGTGAAAACAATTTTGTATAACATCGAAACCCGACTTACGATAGAATCAATGAAAGCCGACCTGAAAAACAAAGAATACGATGTGATCGTAATTGGAGGAGGTGCCACAGGTGCAGGAACCGCGCGCGATTGTGCCAAGCGCGGTCTCAAAGTCATGCTCATTGAGCGTTTTGACTTCACCGCCGGAGCCACCGGACGCAATCACGGTCTTCTCCACAGTGGAGCCAGATATGCAGTGACAGATCATGAATCTGCAACGGAATGTATCCGGGAGAACATGACTCTCCGGAAGATTGCTGCACACTGTGTTGAAGAAACAGGCGGACTATTTGTAACACTTCCTGAAGATGACCTTGAATATCAAAAGACATTCATAGAGTCGTGTCTATCGGCAGGCATCGAGGCAAAAGCTCTTGACCCTAAAGACGTGATCCGAATGGAACCTGCTGTCAATCCTGACATCATAGGTGCCGTATCCGTGCCGGACGGAGCAATAGACCCGTTCCGTCTCACCACTGCCAATGTGCTGGATGCCCGTATTCATGGCGCAGACGTGCTTACGTATAACGAAGTTGTTGAGCTTGTTCAGGAAAACGGTCGTGTTATCGGTGTAAAGGTAAGGAACACCATCTCAGGAGAAGAGCAGGAGATTCGTGCGAGAATCACAGTCAATGCCGGTGGCATCTGGAGCCACGGAATAGCAAAAAAGGCAGGAATCATGATCAACATGTTCCCGGCAAAAGGTGCGCTACTTATATTCGGGCATAGGGTTAACAACATGGTCATCAACCGATGCCGCAAGCCTGCCGACGCTGACATACTTGTGCCGGGAGACACGATCTCACTAATCGGAACCACATCAAGCCGTATTCCTTATGACGAGGTAGACAATATGGACGTGACACAGGAAGAGGTCGACATCCTTCTCAATCAAGGCTGCCAGCTTGTTCCATCCCTTTCTTGGACACGCATACTCAGGGCTTATGCAGGTGTGCGTCCACTTATCGCTGATGATTCCGATCCCACCGGTCGCAAGATATCGCGAGGAATAGTTTGTCTGGATCATGCCTCCAGAGACGGAGTTGAAGGCTTCATAACAATATCTGGAGGTAAGCTTATGACCTACCGTCTTATGGCAGAAACAGCGGCGGATATGGTGTGCAAAAAACTTGGCATAAATGCTAAATGCACAACACACATTGATCCTCTACCGGGTTCGGAAAAAATAACCGACAATCCATCTGCTTCAAAGAAACATATAATCGACATGAGCACAGGGCAGATCGCAGCACGCGAACGTCACGGCTCATTATCGTCAAAAATAAAATATGACTCAGACTCTGATGACGCCCTCGTGTGCGAGTGCGAGCAAGTGTCTGTAGGAGAGATCAAATATGCGATGGATACTCTCCATGTTAACAACCTTGTTAATCTACGCCGCCGCACACGCCTTGGGATGGGAACGTGTCAGGGTGGAATATGCGCATCGCGTGCTGCTGCCATATTAGGCTCCAAGTTCGGAAACGAAAGGGCTATCGGTGATTTGAAATCATTCCTTCAGGAACGCTGGAAAGGCGTAAGACCTGTAGCTTGGGGACGCTCGCTTGCCGAAGCATATTTCACATCATGGATTTATGAAGGAGTATGCGGCATGGAGAAAGGCAACACTAATGAATCTAATATTACTTCTGCACAATGAAATTCGATTATATAATAATAGGCGGCGGGCTTTGCGGACTCTCAGCGGGAATCCGCTTAGCTGAACAAGGGAAAAAAACTGCTATCGTTTCTTCCGGACAAAGCGCCCTGCATTTTTGTGCAGGATCTTTCGGACTTCTTGGTAAGAATGCTGACAAGAACATAAACAATCCGATTGAAGAAATTAACAATCTCCCAGAAAATCATCCCTATCGGCTCATGGGAGCGGAAAGGGTCGCACAACTTGCAGAAATGGTGCCTTCCTGTTTGAAAAAAGCTGGAATCAACACTACAGGATCTGTTGGCGCAAACCATTTTACTCTCACGCCATTTGGTATTGCGCGTCCGTCATGGCTCACCCTTCATGGCTATCCAACGTTCAAGGGCACTGATGAAAAACCATTCGACAAGGTTCTTGTGATCTCTGTAAAAGGATTTTTAGAGAGTTATCCCTCATTTATTATAGAGAATCTTGAGAAACAAGGTGTGGAATGCCGTGTAGAGATAATTGATCTCGAGCGTCTCACCCGTTTGCGCAAGTCAAATTTCGACATGAGAGCGGTATCAGTTGCGAAACAGATAGATTCTACAACAATTGACGAGTTCGCTTCAAAAATAAACGCATGCGCAAAAGAGGGAGAAACAGTCCTCATTCCGGCAATTATAGGAATTAACGATGAGAGCCAGATAAATAAGATGCGCAAACTCGTTTATAACCCGCTGTATTGCATCCCGACCATACCGGTTTCCGTATCAGGATTGAGAACACAACATATGCTGCAGAACCATTTTGAAAAACTGGGAGGCACATATCTTCTCGGAGACCATGTTGAGAAAGGGATTATCGAAAATGGAGAAGTAAAGGAATTAATAACCACAAATTTTGGTGAAGACCACCTTAAGGCTGATTCTTATATCCTTGCGTCCGGCACTATTTTCAGTGAAGGAATCAAGTCCAACCCTCATAATTTTTATGAACCGGTTTTCAATCTTGATGTCAACTTCTCAGAAAACAGAGATGAATGGTATGCATTTAATTTCTTTGATGCCCAACCATATATGACTTACGGTATAGAGGTGGACAAATCTTTCCACCCGACTGTGAAAGGCGAGAAAATAAAGAATCTGTATGTTGCCGGCGCATCGCTTGCACATTGCAACTCTCTCAAAGAAGATTCAGGAGCCGGCACAGCTATCTTGACAGGCTTTCACACGGCTGATCTTGCCTTGAATAATGATTAGTGCTGAATGTATAAGTCCATTCAACATTGCACATTAAGTATCAAACATTGACCGAAATGAATTATCAGGAACAAAATATAAGCGCCAATAACTTCGAGGAATGCATCAAATGCACGATATGCACTGCCTATTGTCCGGTTATGGAAGTGAATCCGGATTATCCCGGTCCCAAAATGGCAGGTCCGGACGGAGAGCGCTACAGATTGAAAAGCCCCGAGTTCTATGACAAGGCATTAAAGTATTGCCTTAATTGCAAACGTTGCGAGGTTTCCTGTCCTTCCAACGTCAAGATCGGTGACATAATACAGAGTGCGAGGATCAAGTATGATAAGAAAGCCCCTAAGCTACGCGATCATATGCTTGCAGAAACAGATGTAATGGGCAATCTTGCATCTGCATTCGCACCTATTGTCAATCCGGTTTTAAGTTCGGGCATAGCCAAAGCCGGCTTGAATATGCTTGGAGTCGACAAACATCGCACTTTCCCCAAGTATTCTTCGCATAAATTCTCCTCATACCTCAAAAAGATACAACCGGAACAAGAACAATATCCCAAACATATAGCATATTATCATGGTTGTTACGTGAACTATAACAACCCATCGCTCGGCAAGGACCTCGTAAAAATCCTCAATGCCGTCGGCTATGGCGTATTGCCACTTTCCAAACAGAAATGCTGCGGAGTGGCAAAGATAGCAAACAAACTCATATCGAGGGCAACACATGATGCGGAAATAAACTTGAAGTCTATACGCGAAGCTGTAGACAAAGATATGCCGGTATTGTCCACAAGTTCAACATGCGTGTTTACCATACGTGACGAATACCCTCACCTGCTCGGTCTTGACAATTCTGATGTCAGGTCTGACATAATGCTCGCAACTGTGTTCCTATCCCGAAAAATTAATGACGGGGAAATTAAACTTGTATTCCGAAAGGACTATAAGAAGCGGGTGTCTTATCACACTCCCTGCCACATGCAGAAACTCGGTTGGAGCGCGTATTCGACAGGTCTGATAAAAATGATACCCGGAGTTGAATTTGTGCCCCTCCCCTCCCAATGCTGCGGTATTGCAGGAACATACGGCTTTAAGAAAGAGAATTATGAGTATTCTCAGAAGATAGGAGCCGAGATTTTCGATGCTATAGAGATCGCTCATCCGGATGTAGTTGCAACCGATTGCGAAACCTGCAAATGGCAAATAGAAATGAGCACCGGAGCAAAGGTTGAAAACCCCATAACGATTATTGCCGAAGCACTTGACGTTGAAGCGACAATGCAGGCGAATGGTCTGATTTAACAGCCTGTTAAGATATTATGTCTGTAATAAGGCTGCACAAGATTCGTTAACCATAATAGAATCTGTCTAATACTTTTTCGATATAAACTTACATCATGTCTAAAGAAAACATCTTCGAAGGCTGGGACAAACAGACAATAAAAAAATACCAGCATTGGCAATTGCGCACGATCCTTGTATCAATGGTCGGCTATGCCATTTACTACTTCGTGCGTAAGAATTTTTCGATCGCAATGCCGGGACTGACAGCCCAATACGGCATTTCAAACACAAGCTTCGGCATCGTGATCGGAATCGGTTCCCTCGTTTATGGTCTATCGCGATTCATTAACGGATTCGTGGTTGACCGGTTCAGTGCGCGAATCATCATGGCAATAGGGTTATTGCTTTGCGCCCTGTCTAACCTTGCATTCGGTTTCGGAGTCAATATAAGCGGATGGATCACCGGAGCGGAAGCCGGTCCGGATTTCATGAACATGCTCATTATGGTAATGGCGGTTACAATTATATGCAACCAGCTTTTCCAAGGTGTGGGATATCCTCCGTGTGCCCGTCTCCTGCCCTGTTGGATACACCCGTCACAACTGGCTACAAAGATGTCTATATGGAACACGTCGCATTCCATCGGTGCAGCCCTGGCTGTCGTTGTCTGCGGATATATCATGGGAACAATGGGTACAGACCTAAGTTCTGATCATAGCATCATAGCCCGCATAGCTGCCAACCTTAATCTTGATCCTTCGAACGAAGCGCATCTTAAAACAATCATGAGCTATGCGCAGCATTGGGACGCTTGGAAATATTGCTTCTGGATTCCTGCCGGAATCGCAGTCTGCGGCGCAATATGGCTTTATGTGGGACTAAGGGATGACCCCCGTTCTGTAGGACTTCCGGAACTACCGGGCACAAAAACAGGCAAAAATGATGATTCATCTGCAAAAAATACCTCGCGTAAGGATTTTCTCAAAGTGATGGTATGGACAAACCGTTGGATCTGGACTCTATGCATCGCAAATATCTTTGTTTACGTGATGCGTATGGGTATTCTTGACTGGGGTCCCAAGTTCCTTACTGAGGCACGAAATATGAGCATTGAAGATGCAGCCTGGTCTGTCGGCGTATTTGAGATTTTTGCTATTATAGGAACAATCGGTGCAGGATGGGCGACTGACCATATATTCAAGGGTAAAGCTCACCGCATGTGTCTTGTAT
Source organism: uncultured Bacteroidales bacterium (assembly GCA_949123685.1). The sequence goes on from CASBHZ010000015.1 coordinate 26,724, forward strand.
GTATGGTGTGTGCAGTAATATTCATGAGTATATTCATATTCATGCCCGGATTACCTGTAATCGTATCAATTATAATCCTTGCAATGGCAGGATTCTTTATCTACGGTCCACAAGCCTTGATAGGTATAGCATCCGCCAACCATGCCACTAAAGAAGCTTCTGCTACGGCAAACGGTCTTGCTGGCATCTTCGGTTACGTGGGGTCTTTCCTTTCTGCAATAGGCATCGGTATCGTTGCCGACCATTGGGGATGGGATGTAGTTTTCTACATCATCATTGGTGTGGGGTGTCTCGGTGCTGTCACGTTCCTCACAATGTGGCTCGCCCCCCGCGACGGATATGACCGCTCCAATAAATTCTATGCAGCACTTGATGCCAAAGCCCGTCAGGTAAACAAAATTGAGGGTAATGTAACGAATGATTTATAAATCATTAAATTGAATAACCAAAATGGAATTTAACAAATATTATTCCCCGTTCAGCCATGAAGAATTGATGGCAAAATGTCGCAAGATCAAACATGTGGCTCTTGATATGGACGGCACAATATATTTAGGAGCAAACCTGTTTCCTTTCACAATCGGTTTCCTGAAAAACCTTGATGACATGGGAATCAAGTATTCTTTCCTCACAAACAATCCCACCAAGAGTGTAGCCGATTATCTTACGAAAATTGAAAAACTTGGCATCAAGGCAACTCCGAACGAAATGTATACATCTTCTGTAGCCGCGATAGATTATCTACGCGACAAGATGCCTGATGCAAAACGTCTTTTCGTAGTCGGCACACCAAGCATGGAGGAGGAATTTCGCAATGCAGGTTTTGAGCTTCTTCCTGATGATCCGGATCAGAAGCCTGATTGCCTTGTTGTTGCATTCGACACAACATTGACATATCCGAAACTATGCCACGCGTCATGGTTAGCCGCTGAAGGTGTGCCATACATCGCTACAAACCCGGATCGCGTATGTCCCACAGACCTGCGCACTGTCCTTGTTGACTGCGGATCTTTGTGCAAATGTATTGAACACGCCACCGGACGCCAACCGGATGCCGTGATAGGCAAACCCAACCCGGACATGTTAACCGGAATCTGTTTCCGCGAAAACATAAAGCCTGAAGAAGTGGCTATGTGTGGCGACCGCATATATACCGATGTTGCGACAGCCCGAAATGCAGGTGCCCTTGGCGTTCTTGTGCTTTCCGGGGAAACGACACTACAGACAGCGTTGGAATCCGATCCACAACCTGACATCACAGCGGAGAATATCGCAGAATTTTGCGAACTTCTCAAACAATCACGAAACGAAGCATAATGCACACCATATAATACTAATTATTAACAATTAACCATAATAATTACCTCTCATAATTTTCATTAGTTTTAATAGTTATCATCATTTATGAACTGCAGATCCATAACTTTACTATTTGCGACAATAATATCACTTGTCTCTTATCACAATGTAAATGCCGAAACGATAAAAATAGATACAGGCAACTCTTCCCTCGTGCTTGAAGCCAACAAAGGCAAAAAGCTTCGTCACGTATATTATGGCGGTAAGATTTCAGATAATGACGTCAGCGGACTCAGACCAGCTCTCGGCAAGGTTTACACAGCTTATCCCGACTATGGGATGATAACAATTCCCGAAACAGCCATAGCGATGGTTCACGGTGACGGCAACATGACTCTCGACCTTGTAGTAGAAAGCACATCTTCAAGAAAGGAAGATGGAGCTGACATTACATCCATAACTCTCAAAGATACGCATTATCCTGTTTATGTTACAGTTAATTATAAGACTTGGCAAAACGAGAATGTGATGGAAACATGGACAGAGATAAGAAATAATGAGAAAGCTCCTGTAACACTAACACGCTTCGCTTCCGGCTATCTTCCGATCCGTAATGGAGACGTATGGCTATCGTCACTTCATGGAGCGTGGGGCAACGAGACCAAACTTACGGAAGAACCGTTGACTCGCGGCATGAAAGTAATAAAGAGCCATGAAGGAATACGTAATTCTCGCTTTGATCACGCCGAAGTAATGTTCTCCCTTGACGGTAAACCCAATGAAGATTCAGGAAGAGTGATCGGAGCCGCATTGTGCTATGGAGGGAATTATAAACTGCGCATTGATACAGATGAATCAGACAGCCACCATTTTTTCGCGGGCATTAATGAAGAAGATTCACATTATGAACTTGGCAAGGGAGAAACATTTATAACTCCTGCGCTCGCCTTGACATGGAGCGACGAGGGTCTCGGAGGAGCAAGCCGTAGCTTCCATAAATGGGGACGCAACCATCGTCTGGCTCATGGCAACACTCCACGCAAGGTGCTATTAAATTCTTGGGAAGGAGTCTATTTCGACATCAACGAGAAAGGTATGGGCAATATGATGAAGAACATTGCCGATATGGGGGGTGAGCTTTTCGTAATGGACGACGGATGGTTTGGTGTAGAATACCCGCGCAATAACGATTCTGCCGGACTTGGCGACTGGACTGTGGATACCCGTAAATTACCGGCAGGAATCCAGGGACTGATCAATGAAGCCAAAAAGAATGGTATAAAGTTCGGAATATGGATCGAACCGGAAATGATAAACTCCAAAAGCAAACTATTCGAAAAGCATCCCGAATATATTATTAAGCCTGCTAACCGGACTGCAAAGTTCGGTCGTGGCAAGACACAGCTTATCCTCGACATGTCAAATCCCAAAGTTCAGGATATAGTCTTCAATATCGTGGACACCCTAATGACCAAATACCCGGAAATAGACTACATAAAATGGGATGCCAATATGGATGTTGAGAACCATGGCTCACAATACCTGCCGGCTGACCGCCAGAGCCACCTCTATATCGATTATCATAAAGGGCTTAATAAGACCCTTGATAGAATACGCAAGAAGTATCCGGATGTGACAATACAGGCATGTGCTTCGGGTGGAGGACGCGTGAACTATGGCATACTTCCTTGGTTTGACGAATTTTGGACATCAGACAACACCGATGCCTTACAACGTGTATATATGCAATGGGGAACATCATATTTCTTCCCCGCAATAGCAATGGGATCACATATCAGTGCGTCTCCCAATCATCAGACACAGCGCAGAATACCTATAAAATATCGTACTGACGTTGCGATGAGTGGACGTCTTGGTTTGGAGATACAGCCAGACGACATGACAGCAGAAGAGAAAGAACAGACTAAGAAAGCTATTGCCGAATACAAAGAGATACGTCCCGTAGTTCAGTTCGGAGATTTATATCGCCTGCTGTCTCCATATGAAGAAAAAGGCGCGGCATCGCTGATGTATGTAGCTCCTGAAAAAGACAGAGCTGTATTCTATTGGTGGAAAACACGTGCATTCCGCAATGAGATCCTTCCGCGTGTTACAATGAAAGGACTTGATCCCGACAAGAGATATGTCATTCGAGAATTAAACCGGATAGACACTAAACCTCTCTCATTTGAAGGAAAAACCTACACAGGAAAGTTCCTCATGGAAAATGGACTGGAAATACCCGTCAACCATAAAGTGGCAAAGAATGGTGAAACAGACTGGTCAAGCAGAGTCCTTCTTTTGACAAGTGAAAATTAGAATTGAAGTTGTTTAAACAACTTCATTAATTAAAAGAAGGATCAGAAGGCACTATAAGCCAGCTGCGATACTTCTCTCCAAGACGCTCCACTTCCCTTCTCCAATACACATCTTCAGCCCCGGTCAGAATATCAGTCTGTGCGGGGTTTGCATTTAACGCCCATGTATTCTTTAATATTTCAGATGTCAGCTGCCCCCTGCCCCATCCGCTGTAACCAAGAAAAAACCTAAGGCAACCCTCAATATCCGGATTATTATTTACATAATCTATTACGTCATCAAGTTTTCCACCAACATATATGCCTTTTGCCACCTCCACTGATCCGTTGAATATATCACCCATCGTATGGAGCATGAACAGCCTGTCGGATTCTACAGGACCGCCACTGTACACTCTCACCTGTGCCCCCGCACGCCATTCGGGGAATATATCCTGCAACGTGACCGGTGTCTGTTTATTTAATGTCAATCCAATATGACCTTCGTTCCGATCCTCGTCAAGAAGCATGATGACACTCCTTTTAAAATATGGCTCATCAAGAAGAGGCTCCGCAATCAAAAGGTCTCCACTTTGGGGATTAATTATTGTAGGATCCTTATATATAATTGATTCCAAATCCATAAAATATCAGTTTACAAGCTATTAATAAGAAGGTTGAGTAGAACCTTTAAAGATTTCAACATATTGAAGTTGTTTAAACAACTTCATTGGTAATATCCTTCCGTATACCATGATAACATATGCAATGAAAAAAATATTTTAAATTTTTGATAAAATATTTGGTAGTTTAAAATTATTGTCATACTTTTGCAGTGTACTAATAAACTAATACACTAATAAACTATAATATGTTAGACATTAAAAACTGCACATTCAACTACAGACACAGAGGGGAACCGACAATCGACAATTTCTCTCTTAAGCTTGAAGAAGGAGGTGTCTATGGACTTCTCGGTTCCAACGGTGCGGGAAAATCGACTCTGCTCCAATTAATATGCGGTCTGCTAACTCCCGTATCGGGTGAAATAACACTTGACGGAATAAACACGAGACTTCGCCGCCCATCAACCCTTGAACAAATCTTTATTGTTCCGGAAGAAATCGAACTTCCTCCTTTGAAACTTGACACATTCATCAAGCTAAACGGAGCTTTGTACCCTAAATTCTCCAAAGAGGACATGTATCACCATCTTGACACATTCGGACTCCAAAGAGATGTCAGACTTGACAAACTTTCAATGGGACAGAAAAAGAAAGCTGCACTGGCATTCGCAATGGCATGCAATACAAAAATACTACTTATGGACGAGCCAACAAACGGTCTTGACATTCCTGCAAAAAGCGCATTCCGTAAATTTATAATCGAATCCATGAGCGATGAACGAATCTTTGTAATATCCACACATCAGGTAAGGGACGTAAGCCAGATTCTTGATCACGTATTGATAATGGATAAACAAAAAGTTCTTCTTGACCGCACTTGCGCTGAAATACAGGAAAAAATGAAATTTTTGGAAACTTCTGACAATAACATCATCCAGAATGCATTATATGCCATAAAAGGACTTGGAGGAGCATCCGTGATACTTCCCAATATGGATGGAGAAGATTCGGAAATGAACCTTGAATTGCTTTTCGATTTCGCAATATCCAACCCACAAAAATTAAACTCTATCTTTCAACCTGAACAGTATTAACCCATAAACATTTAATTCACCAATGAATCACGATACATTTTCACCTCAACGTTTCGGCTTGTATGTAAGACAATATGCCGGAGAGAACTGGAAAAAGCTTACCCAAATGGCGGCAACAATAATAGGAATAATGATAATCATGGCGGCAATCATGCCTGTCATCAATGGCGCATACAGATTTCCATCCCTCGAACATGATGCCATGTGGGATAAAGAGACCTCCATGTTCTGGGCGGTATTAGACCTATTCATCATCGTGGCTGCCGGAACAATGTTCGTTTCCATGGGAAGCAAGGCAGGACGCATATCAGTATTATCGACACCTGCATCAAATCTGGAAAAGTTCCTAACATGCTTCCTCTTTTACGGCGTGGCAGTTTATATATTATTCTTTGCCGGTATGATCATTGCAGATTATCTTCGAGTCTGGACAGCTCCTCTCTATGCCTCGGAAGGCACCAAAATCGAGCCGCTACCACTAAGCTATTTTTTCTCGTTCGGATATAAAAACGACTACATGGCTATAGCGGGCAACCATGGCGACAAAATAATAAAGCTAATGCATCTCTTTGCCTTTTCAAGCCTACTCATATTACAGAGTTTTTTCGCATTGGCATCAACTATATGGCCGAAAAACGGAAGACTTAGGGGAGCACTCTCCGGAATATGCATATTTATAGGAATTTGCATCCTCATGTCTATTTCCTTCAAGATAATGATGTCTTCCGGAAGTTTTAACCCGATAAAATATGATTTTAGAAACATTGATGATGATATGTTCATAACCGTCGGATATATAGTGTCCATTGCAATTACAATAGGCACATACCTGCTCGCCTATTTGCGATTTAAAGAGATGGAGTCTATTGAACGCTGGTAAAAACAGATACACGGAAAATGATATTTGAAGAAAATAATAAAGCGATCTATCTCCAGATTGTTGACCGCATAAGCGATGACATAATGCAAGGCAAATATGACTCTGACTGCCGCATCCCTTCCGTGCGTGAATATGCGGCATCCGTTGAGGTCAATGCCAACACAGTCATGAGGTCTTACGAACGGCTTACAGCAAAAGGTTTGATATTCAACAAGCGGGGAATCGGTTTCTTCGTTACGCCGGATGCAAAAGAAAAAATCATTGCTGAAAAAAGCGAAGACCTGATGAAGCGCCAACTCCCTCCCCTTTTCAACCTGATGGAACATTTGGGAATCACTCCCGACGATCTCAGAGATGCATATGCAAACCACATCGCATCGAATAAAGATCAGGGAAACCGCATCATATAATAACATAAAATAACAATAAATTATGAAATTCAAAACATCGACATATATTATTTTAGGAATTCTCGCAATTCTTGCTATCTTTGCCTTACTTTTCCCTTTCATTATGTTTGGGGAAGCATAATATCAAGGTTCATTAAGTAAGTAATAAAAATTAATGCACATATAAAACGCAGTTATTTTTTAGATGTTTTTGCCGCGTAATAAAGGAGCATATAGGCATATGCGACTGAATTACAAGGTAAAAACAGCCAAAAAGAACAAGTTTTATAGTGCAAGATCTCATTACTTACATATATCGGTTAATTTTTATTACTTACTTATTACATTATAGAGATGATAAAACTGACAGATGTAAATAAAACATATACCGGAGCCGTGCCCCTACATGTGCTAAAGGGTATAAACATGACAATCGAAAAGGGGGAACTCGTATCAATAATGGGAGCCTCCGGATCAGGAAAGTCAACACTGCTAAATATCCTCGGCATCCTCGATAATTACGATTCAGGGGAATACTATCTCGATGGAACGCTGATAAAGAATCTTGGCGAGAATAAGGCAGCAGACTATCGTAACCGGATGATAGGTTTCGTGTTTCAGTCATTCAACCTTATCAATTACAAGAATGCGATGGAAAATGTGGCTCTTCCTCTGTTCTACCAGGGTGTCCCGCGAAGAAAACGGAACCGACTCGCCATGGAGCAACTTGAACGTATGGGACTCGCCGACCGTGCGCACCATCTTCCGGGAGAGATGTCTGGCGGTCAGAAGCAGAGGGTGGCAATCGCAAGGGCAATGATCACGAACCCTTCAATCATCCTTGCCGATGAGCCAACGGGCGCACTTGACAGCAAAACATCTCGGGATGTAATGGAGATTTTCCGTAAATTAAACACAGATGAAGGCAAAACTATAGTCATAGTGACACATGATCCCGGAGTTGCCGACCAGACAGACAGGCTGATCCGTATTTCCGACGGAATAATTATGCCAGACAGCTCTCTATGCCCGGCAACTCCAACTCCTGTCGAAGATAAACCTATAAGTATCGACCATCACCATGTTTGATTTTTTTCGCGAAATATCGCAGACACTTAGTCACAATAAAGTAAGGACAGCATTGACAGGCATAGCCGTGACATGGGGCATATTCATGTTGATAGTCCTGTTAAGCATGGCACGCGGTGTCACCAATAACTTCAATGAAAGGATGGTGTCACGCAACAACGCCCGCCTTATGGTATGGAGCGGAACCACATCCATCCCATATAATGGCAACCGCGAGGGAAGACGCATCCGTATGAAGGACAACGACCTCCGCAGTGTACCGGAAAAGACCCCTACATATGTAGAAGAAGTTACGTCACAAATCTCCGGTGGAGAAAAGATGACTTCAGCTAAAGCCCGTATAAGCCAGTCATACACAGGGGTCTATCCCAGAGAAGTTGCCAATGGCAATATGGGTGAAATTATCAAGGGGCGCTTCATATCCGATCGCGATATGGAAACGAAAGCTAAAGTTATGGTAATTCCGCAACATTATGCCAAGCAGCTGTTCCCACCCGAAGGTAAAGACGCTTTAGGCTCCAGAATCAACTGCAACGGACTTTCATTTCTCGTCATCGGCATATATGACAGCCCGTGGAACAAGGATATTTATATCCCTTTCACCACAGCCCGAATGATGGCTTCCGACAAAGAAGATCTTCGCACCCTGTCAATAAACCTTAAGAACGTTCACACTGAGCAAGAAGGACTTGATGCTGAAAATGCAGTGCGCAATACACTTGCTTCGAATCACAATTTCGACCCCAAGGATGAAAACGCAGTGTATATATATAATTACCTCACGAGTGCGCTCTCAAGTAAAAAAGCCCTCGGCATTCTTGACACCTGCGTATGGGTTCTCGGAATCCTCACCCTCCTCACCGGCATAGTCGGCATTAGTAACATCATGTTCGTGACGGTGCGCGAACGCACCCATGAGATCGGCATTCGCCGTGCCATAGGGGCAAGACCGCTGCAGATCTTAAGTCAGGTAATAGTAGAATCCGTATCCATCACTGTAATTTTCGGATATATCGGAATTGTGCTTGGCACGATAGTGACTCAGATAATCGCCAAGATAATAGGTGATGACGGACCTCTGCTCAATCCTACAGTCAGTCTTTCTATTGCATTGGAAGTTACAGCCGTGTTGGTAATAGCAGGAGCCTTGGCAGGATTATTTCCCGCATTAAAGGCATTGAAAGTGAAACCGGTTGAAGCATTGCGAGATGAATGAACATAATACAATGGTGCTTAAGTTATTATTAAACATCTGAAGTCCAAAGCCTATAAACATGAAACTAACCATATTCGACAAAGAAAACTGGAAAGAAATAGGAGCCACTCTCGCCCGCAACAAGACACGGACATTTCTCACCGGTTTCGGAATTTTCTGGGGTGTTGCCATGCTCGCGATGCTGATGTGTGGTGCTACTGGCGGAGAAGACTTGCTCAAACGCAATTTCGCGGGATTTGCCACAAATAGCGGTGGAATGGTGCCAAACCAGACCACTATCCCATATCATGGCTACCAAAAAGGGAGGGGATGGCAAATTGACATGACAGACGTTGAAATGCTTAGGGAATCATTCCCTGAGCTTAAATCCATAATCCCGACATTTCAAAAATGGAACTCATCATTCAAGTTCGGAAAGAACTCGTTTTCAGGTCAGTTGATCGGTGCCGGACCGGATTATATGACAATGCAGAGTCCAAAATTCTATAACGGCAGATTCATCAATGAAGCTGACGAAAGTGCGGAACGGCGCGTAGCTGTGATCGGGAAAAAAGTTGCTGCACAGCTATTTCCCAATATTGGAGATCCTACCGGTAAAACAATTGATGTCAACGGAGGTGCATACTCCGTAATTGGAATAATCGGAGATAATTCACAGATGCGACTGAACGGCAGCCTTGACGAGAGCGTTGTGGTGCCTGCATCCACATTCCGCAGGGCAAACGGCTACGGAGATAAAGTTGATTTCCTAATGATGGTTGCAAAAGACAACGTTGACTTGTCTGAAGTAATACCCCGCATGCGACGCATATTATATCGCCGACACGATATACACCCCAACGATGAAGGAGCCATGTGGGCTATAAACATAGCAGAGAATTTTCAACAGATCGACACCCTGTTCACAGGGATAGACCTCTTGGCATTATTCATCGGTATCTCAACGCTCCTTGCAGGAATCATAGGCATTGGAAATATCATGTGGGTAATAGTTAAAGAACGCACCCAAGAAATCGGAATCCGGCGTGCCATAGGAGCAAAACCTCGCGACATAATAGTGCAGGTGCTGAGCGAAGGGGCGGCACTGACATTAATCTCCGGATTGGCAGGACTTTGTCTCGCCGCCCTGATCTTGGGAGTGCTCCAGAGCCTTAATAACCCGCCCGATGCTGCATCTGAAGTGCACTTCCAGATGAGTTTCTCCAGGGCAGTTTCAATTCTCTCCACATTTATAATATTAGGTATTCTTGCAGGATTGATACCGTCAATAAAAGCAATGAAAATCAAACCGATCGAAGCAATAAATTCTAAATAAGAAGGAGCTTGGGTTTCTTTTTGAACCCGCTCCGTTACCTCCACTAAATTGAAAATTATAAACTAAAGACATATGAAAAAATTCTTTAAAATCTTTCTCTGGGTAATAGTCGGCATAATCTTCGTCGGCACTTTCATCTACCTCTATCAAAACTCAAAAGATAAAGAAGAGGTGTATTCTATAGAATATCCCGCTGAAGAAACAATCGAACGTATAAGCGTACTGACCGGAAAAATAGAACCGCGTGATGAAATTGACATCAAACCGCAAATATCCGGAATCATAAGTGAGATCCTTGTGGAAGCGGGAGATCATGTGAACAATGGCGATATCATAGCCAAAATAAAGGTAATACCTGAAGAAGCCCAACTTTCTTCGGCAGAAAATCGCGTTGCAGTGGCAGAGATATCTTTAAGTGAAGCCCGTTCCAATTTTGAACGTACCAAACAGCTCTTTGACAAAAAATATGAGAGCCGCGAAAAATATGAAACAGACGAGGCAGCATATGAACGCGCAAAACGCGAACTTGAACAGGCTCGCGACCAGCTAACCATTGTGCGCGATGGTGTTTCCGCCGCCAATGCCCAGGGATCCAACACCCTGGTGCGCTCCACTGTCACCGGTATTGTCCTTGAAGTTCCTGTAAAAGTAGGATCATCGGTAATTCAGGCGAACACATTCAACGATGGAACCACTATTGCCAAAGTTGCCGACATGACCGACTTGATTTTCAAAGGTAACGTAGATGAAACGGAAGTTGACCTCCTCAGCGAAGGCATGGGGGTGAGAATAGCTGTGGGAGCAATACCAAATTCAGATTATCCGGCTGTCATAGAGAAAATATCCCCTATGGCAAACGATGAGAACGGCACTAACACTTTTGAAGTAAAAGCTGCGCTGAATCTGGATAATGATGTCAAACTCAGGGCTGGTTACAGCGCTAACGCCAATGTTATCCTTGAGAGCGCAAAGAATACACTTGCCGTGCCTGAAAGTGTGGTCGAATATGATGGTGACAAATCGTATGTGTATGTCCTTAAAGATTCTATACCGACACAAAAATTTGAACGTAAAGAATTTAAGGCAGGTATATCCAACGGTATCATGGTGCAGGTAAAATCCGGTGATATAAACAAGAAAACTCCTCTCCGGGGAAATGTAATAAAGAAATAAGAATATATGAGAAAAATATATAAACCATTCATTGCAGTGGCACTGCTTTCGATACCGTCGCAGGTATCGGCAGAAGCCTGGTCTCTCGATAGTTGCATTTCCTATGCCGTGACTCACAATATCAGTGTATTGCAACAGGAATTGCGTATTAAGGAAGGCGAACAATCTGTGATAGAAGCCAAGGATCGTTTTCTACCTACCCTCGATGCTTCAGCATCTCAGAATTTTAATTTCGGACGCGGACTAACGGCACAAAACACGTATGCCGACAGGAACACTTCCCAGTTCGGATGGAATGCAGGATTAAGCCTTCCTCTTTTCCAAGGTATGGCAGAATACCGCAATCTTAAACTCTCCAAGTTGTCGCTTAAACAGTATCTCTTGGAATCTGAAGCTGCAAAAGATAATATTGCATTAAACGTTATATCACAATATCTGCAGGTTCTTTATTACAAAGAGGTGGCATTGAGTGCCCGCTCACAGGCAGAGCTGTCTGCTTTTGAGGTTGATCGTCAGAAAGCCTTGATCGATGCAGGTAAAGTAGCGGAAGCCACTATCTATGATCTCGAAGCCGTCGCCGCCCAGGACCGCCTACAGGTAGTTACCGCCGACAACGATATACAGACGGCATTGGTCAATCTTGCCAACATGCTCCAGTTGCCATCCGTTGAAGGCTTCGACATATTGCCATTGCAACAGGGGGAACCTGAAATTCCAAAACCAGATACGGTGTATTCTGAGGCACTGATGAACAATAATTCAATCCTAAGTTCGAGGCAGGCTGTAGAAGTAGCCGATGAAAGGATATCATACGCAAAATCCGGATACATCCCCACTCTCAGATTCAATGCAGGATTAGGCTCAAGCTATTATCGCATAGGTGGATTCGACAATGAGACATTCAAAGCCCAGATGAAACACAATTTTTCTACCTATCTGGGATTTTCACTCTCAATTCCAATATTTGACGGTTTCAATACCCGCAACAGCGTGCGGCGAGCAAAACTACAGAAAAGCAGTGCGAAACTGGATCTCGACCAGCGCCAATACGACCTCTATAAGGAAATTCAGCTGGCATATTATCAGGCAACCGGTGCACGTGAACGTTATCTGACATCAGAAGAGACATTGGAGAAAACAAAACTCTCATTTGATTCTACGAGAGAGCGTTTCAATCTCGGACGCGCAACCCAAGCCGATTATGAACAGGCAAAAAACAATCTCTTCAGAACCGAAGTGACACGCATACAGGCGCACTATGAGTATCTGATGCGCCATCGCATCCTGATGTTCTATAAAGATGCACGTCGCTAATTTCCCTACCGCTTAAATTATGTTAATTTAATTATTCATAATCAACTCATAGGAATCTTTTATGTTTTAATTAAAGAAACTTAAATAAAAAACTCAAGATTATGAATATTGAAGAATTAAAAGGAAAGGCTGACCAACTTAAAGGTAAAGCTGAAGAATTGCAAGGTAAAGCACAAGATCTTTTGAACAATCCTGATGTCAAGGATAAACTGGATCAGGCAAAAGATTTTTTCGAAGACGCCAAGGATAAACTCGAAGACTTCGTTGAAGACAAAACCGATGGCAAAGGAATCTTCGGTTTTGGCAAATCTGATGATAAAAAAGATTAAAAACAAAAACATAAGTAGTAATCAGGGGTGTTGGATCCATGGATCCAACACCCCTGATTAAATTTATTTAATCATTTTCTCAGACAATGAAGTTGTTTAAACAGCTTCTTAAATATCAAAACCTTGCCTGCGTATGAAATCAAGATAAATCTCTGAAAAAGCTTCATTTGTATCTTTAGGATAGCGAACATCGGTAAAAACTTGGGCGAGAGTTTTTTTCCCGTTTTCACTTATGAATTGCATACTATCCTCCCTCGTCTCTTTCTCTGCATATATTTCCTTAACTTCCGGCTCTGAATAGTCATGATAGAGTTCATCATGAATAAATGCGGAAGCCGGAATGCGATCGCTTTTCAGCGGCTCACCTTCAGGATATCCTACAGCAACAGTAATTACCGGCACTACGCGTTCCGGCAGTTCAAGAATATCAGCAATCTGCGGTGCATTATAGGCAGTGGTGCCGAGATAGCATGTCCCGAGTCCCTGTTGTTCGGCAATAGTGCAAAATTGCTGGGAAAGTATCACCGTGTCAAACACAGCTGACATGAAAGACTGGAAGTTATCATAACCTGGAAGAGCATCACTTGCCTCACACCATTTCACAAAACGGTTGAAATCGGCACAGAACGTTACCAACACATTTGCGCCAACCGATGCGGGCTGATTAAAATGTGTCGGTGCAAGCAATCGCTTACGCTCGGGATCACGTGTTATTATAACGCTATAGAGCTGCATGTTTCCATTGGTAGGCGCATGCGCCGCGGCTTCAAGCATCTCATTCAGCAATTCTCTGCTGACCTCCCTGTCAGAAAAATTTCTGACAGTAACCCTGTTTTTAAAGTATTTGTCTATCATGTCTATACCAAATGACGCTATTACCCGGACCGTTGCTACATATATCGGCTGTGTGGCGTCTTCCTGAATGCAAATTTAGTATTTTTTATTCGCATCCGGAAGTAAAATTTACCTTGAACCGGAGATAGCCGTCCTAAATTTAACTTTTATTTTTAAACAGCTTCTAATTTTACATATCCCGGCATACGATTCGCATTAAATTCAAGCATACTTTAATGATTATTCTGTCTTTTTGATTAATTTTGTAAGTATGACTCGCAAATTAGTTAATACATATTTTTAGCGGATTTTCGAGGGATTTAAGCGAGTTCAAGAAGGAGCAATGCGTGTATTGTAACTGATTGAACTCACTTAAAGCACCGGAAAGACGCAAAAAGATGCGTTGACTAATCAATACATTAAATAATTTCGATGTCATACTTATGTAATGGAAGTTATAGTATTACAGGGAACTGAGAATCGTCTTTACGAACTTGTGGCTCAACTTGTCATGGATCCAGATGTGTTGCGACAAAACAACAATTATCCGTTCAAGACAACTCCCAAGTACACGTGGCATATCTGTATTGAAAATGATGAAGTTATAGGTTTTATGCCGGTCAAGCCAACAAGCGGAGGTATATATCTGGATAATTATTACATACGTGACAACAATCCTGATATTTTATCAAGACTAATTGATAATATACTTTCCGTCTCGGATCAAACCGTGACCATCTTGTGCCGCAAAAAGCATACCGAATTGTTGCGTCAACGCGGATTTGTCACATGCACAATATTTGCCCAATATAATAAAATGCAATATGCGAACAGAAAAGGAGACCACAGCCAATGATTCGCCGACTGAATGTATATGAAGCTGTTCAGCAACGTCTGAAATTGATATTCGATAATTTCGATTATGTTTATGTATCTTTTTCAGGAGGTAAGGACAGCGGTGTCCTTTTAAATCTTTGTGTCGATTACATACGCAGAAATCTCCCGGGGAGAAAACTCGGCGTAATGCACATGGACTATGAAGCCCAGTACCGCCAAACTACGGAGTATGTCAAAAAAAGACTCGAAGAAGACACAGACATACTTGAAGTGTATCATTGTTGCGTTCCATTCAAGGTGGCAACCTGCACTTCAATGTTCCAATCATACTGGCGTCCATGGGAGGATGCACAAAAGGACATATGGGTGCGTGAAATGCCTGAGAATTGTTATACCGCATCAGATTTCGGCTTCCTGAGCGACAACATGTGGGACTATGACTTCCAACGTCTGTTCACACAATGGCTACGTCATAAGAAAAAAAGCCAACGGATTTGCTGTCTCGTAGGCATACGCACACAAGAAAGTCTCAACCGATGGCTTACCATCAACAGCGACAGGAATTACAAACATTTCGGTTCGGCAAAATGGACCCATATGATAGATATGAATGTATGCAACGCATATCCGATATATGATTGGAAAACGTCTGACATATGGATTGCCAACGGAGAATTCAAATGGCATTACAACCGGCTATATGACCTGTTTTATCAAGCGGGTATACCAATCGGACGCCAGCGAGTAGCGAGCCCGTTCATTTCACAGGCAATCTCGACTCTTGCCGTATACAAGGCTATCGACCCTGACACATGGGGAAAGATGGTGAGTCGCGTAAATGGTGTCAATTTTGCCGGCATATATGGCAACACCACTGCCATGGGATGGAAATCAATAAAATGTCCTGTAGACTTCTCATGGAAACAATATATGGAGTTCCTGCTAAGCACTCTTCCCTCCGATATCGCAGAAAACTATCGGGAAAAACTCAGAGTGAGCATCCGGTTCTGGAAGGAACGTGGAGGATGTCTTTCCGAAGACACCATAAACAAACTCAGGGAACTTGGCATACAGTTTTCAGTTGGCTCTACATCTGCATATCATACGGACAAGCGTCCGGTCAGAATGGAATATATCGATGACATAGACATATCGGAATTTAGGGAAATCCCTACATACAAACGCATGTGTATATGCATATTGAAAAATGATCATGCATGTAAATACATGGGGTTCTCACTTACAAAAAAGGAACGTTCTTTAAGAGAAGAAGTAATGAAAAAATATCAATCATTAAGCCATGGAAAAATATAAAAGTCCGGTATATAATGTAATAGCCGTACCCGTTGAGAAAGTGGTTGCCAACAATTACAATCCCAACGTTGTCGCACCCCCGGAAATGAAATTGCTGGAACTTTCAATATGGGAGGACGGATACACGATGCCTTGCGTGTGCTATTATTTAAAGGACATTGACCGCTATGAAATCGTTGACGGATTTCACCGTTACATGGTCATGAAAACATCCAGGCGCATATATGAAAGGGAACATGGTTTACTGCCAGTGTCAATCATCGATAAAGACCTGTCTAACAGAATGACATCCACAATAAGACATAACCGCGCACGCGGCATTCACAACGTTGAGTTGATGAGCAGCATTGTCTCTGAATTAACCCGATCGGGAATGTCAGACAGCTGGATAATGCGCAACATTGGGATGGACAAAGATGAGCTTCTACGCTTAAAACAATTATCCGGATTGGCAGACTTGTTCTCGGACAAAGAGTTTAGCATGTCTGATGAATGGAAAGAAGATTAATGTTGATGTAAGTAACACAAATCAACCTGTTAAATTTTTTTTCATATACTACAGAAGAATGTAACGAGAAATGGCACACTGAAATCGACCACAAACCCATGATATATTGAAAGAACAATAAATTCCTTACCTGACACAGAGGTTATGATGGGAAGAGTTGTGTCCATACTTGTCGCACCACCTGAGGAGATTGGTGCCAATGGACCAAATAACTTATAAAGGATTGGTGCACCCATAAGAGTCACTATCTCCCTTGCTATATTTGCCAATAACGCAACCGTCCCTAATTCCGATCCCCTGTATTCGGTGATAAATATAGAGGATAAGGAATAATAGCCAAATCCAGATCCTATGGCTAAGATATCGGTGAGCGAACGCGATGGAAAGAGGAATGATATCGCCACGCAACCTGCAAGTGTTCCGGTTATAGTGATCAAGGGAAGCAACAATAGTATCGCACTTTGACTCCTAAGACTTTTCAAAGCAGAAAAATCATTTCCTACTCCGATTCCCACACAAAACATCAACATTGCCAAAGCCACGAAGCTGACATCAAAATCGAAATCACTGATACGCAGAATATCGCTCAGTCCGAAAATGATTCCAAGAATAAAGAAACCAACTATTACAAGGCTACCTTTCATACTGTTCCACCTCCTTTCCGGATATTTGTCGTTTCCTCCTAACCGTTAATGTCAACCGCCACAATAAAAAAGCGAACAGGGAGCAACCCGTCAGCCCTCCGAGCGTTATCACTACAGCTTCCAGTCCGAGTGACGCAATCCCCTTGACAATCCGGTCATCCCCACCTACCTCTACACCCAAAAGGAATAACAATGTCCATATTAACAAAGAAATTATTTTTCCAAGAAGATGCAGTTTACGCCTTCTCATAAGCCATCCGGTCAAAATACCGAAAGCCATTATAAGAACTATCTTGAACATCAATACACAGAATTAGAAGCTGCCTGTTTAATGGGATCATTTATTTAACGAATAAAAAGGAACTTGATTGCAACATCGAATCATCAATACGTGACATTCGTAAAGGAGTCAAGAGGAATCTATTGTTTTAGACAAAAAAACGTTTACAAAGTTGTTTGATTGTGAGCTTCAATCTAAAATTTTTCCGAATTAAATTTAAACAGCTTTTTAAATCGCTTCATTATTCCAAAACATCGTTACCTTTTCTATTGTTATATTGTTATGAACACCAAGATATCTGAAAATTCTTCTCTCCGGCGACTAACCATGGCAGGATTGCTCATAACTATGGGCATCGTTTTTGGCGATATAGGAACATCGCCCCTATATGTGATGAAAGCCATCACCTTAGTCAATCCCTCATTTAATGAAGAGTATATAATCGGTGCCGTATCATGTGTGATATGGACACTGACATTGCAGACAACCATCAAATATGTCTTGCTTGCCCTTCGTGCCGACAATAATGGAGAAGGTGGTATCCTTGCCTTGTTTGCCCTACTCCGCAAAAAAATTGGCAAAAAACTGTGGATTGTGGCAGCAATCGGAGCTGCGGCATTGGTGGCAGACGGTGTGATAACTCCGGCTGTAACTGTCACCTCTGCGATAGAAGGCTTGAACATTATAATACCGGATGTGCCTATAATTCCGATAGTCATAATTATAATCACATTCATTTTCATGATGCAGCAGATGGGAACAGGAAAGATCGGTAAGTTCTTCGGACCTTTCATGCTGCTATGGTTCCTTATGCTCGGAATATTAGGATCGCTCAACATATATCTGTGGCCTGCCGTATTCAAGGCATTCAACCCGTGGTGGGCAATCAAATTACTTTTCAACAATCCGGAATGGTTCCTTATTCTCGGTGCAGTATTTTTATGCACCACAGGTGCAGAAGCCTTATATTCCGATCTCGGTCATTGCGGGCGTAAAAACATTTCAGTAAGCTGGATATTTGTAAAGATAATGCTAATATTGAATTACCTCGGACAAGGTGCTTGGCTGATTGCAAATGGCGATTCCTCAGGAATAAACCCGTTCTATGCAATAATGCCTCAATGGTTCACCATCATCGGAGTAATCATGTCGACCGGAGCCGCAATTATAGCGAGTCAAGCATTATTGAGCGGTTCATTCACAATCTTCTCCGAGGCAATGAACCTTGTGCTCTGGCCAAAACTGAAGATAAAGTATCCATCTCGCGAAAAGGGACAGCTATATATACCATCGGTAAATTGGTCACTGCTTGCCGGATGTCTCCTGACTGTTGTTATTTTCAAAGATTCAAGCCACATGGAGGCTGCCTACGGATTAGCCATAACCATAACCATGCTCATGACTACCGTCCTGCTTACATTCTATCTGCGCAGCCTTAATGTGAATATTGTGATATGCTCTGCATTCATGGTCTTTTTCGGGATAATAGAAGGCATATTCTTTATTGCCAACCTGTTCAAATTCACCCACGGAGGGTGGTTCAGCATATTGATTGCCGGACTTGTCGCAACGATAATGATAATATGGAATAAAGCTATAAGACTAAGAACATCCTATGTAGAATACGTAAATCTTGATGATAACACAGGTTTGATAAAGGCTATAAAAGGGGACCGGGAAATCCCAAAATTCGCATCAAATCTTGTATACCTTGTCCAATCTTCCGATGAAAGTAACATAGAAAGCAAGGTGCTATATTCGATTATAAACAAGCAACCCAAACGCGCTGACCATTACTGGTTTGTCCATGTGAACCATGTGGATGCACCTGACACCCTCGAATATTCGGTAAACGTGGTAGTTCCTGAAACAATATATAGGGTCAATATGAATCTCGGTTTTCGGGTAGAACCTAAAGTAAACGTATATCTCAGGCAGATTATAGAAGACCTTGTCAATGCTGGCAAAGTGGATTTAAGAAGCGAATATCCTTCACTTAAAGAACGCGGCATTCCCGGAGATTTCCGTTTCATCATCCTGCGACGCATATTTTCCCCGTCAAGCAGTTGTCCCGGTAGTGCGGCATTCATCATGCGCATGCATCAGAGACTCCGCCGCATAGGCATCACCGATCAGGAAGCCTTCGGACTTGACACCAGCATGGTCACCGCAGAAACCGTTCCCTTGATCATCAACACTACCCCCAGTCGCCGCATTGCTCCAGAGTCTACATGACCTCATGCAATGCAATCCAATCTATCATAAAACAAAAAACACTCACATTTCTGTGAGTGTTTTTTTGTGACTCCTGCAGGATTCAAACCTGCAACCTTCTGATCCGTAGTCAGATGCTCTATTCAATTGAGCTAAGGAGCCATTCTGTGATTCGTGCAGGATTCAAACCTGCAACCTTCTGATCCGTAGTCAGATGCTCTATTCAATTGAGCTAACGAACCATTCCGCTTCCGGGTTATCCCCGATTTGCGATTGCAAAATTAATGCTTTTTGGTGATTCTACCAAATATTTCTTAACTTTTTTTTCCAAAAATATTCGATTCCACAATCACCTACTATTCCGGAAATAGGTGGAGCAGACTTCCTTATTTCCACCCGCACATCTTCTATTATATCCCAACGAGCTGATATCCTTTTAGATATGCAGAGAGCCACTGTTTCAAGAAGCTTCCGCTCTTTGACCATTTCTGCTCTTATTTCGTCATATACGTCAGCATAAGAAATCGTGCTGCCTAAGTCTTCATCATGAAATATGGCAGCATTATAAGACAGGCTGACATTTACAACATACTCGTTGCCGACACTACGTTCCTGATCCGATACGCCAATACGGGAATAGAACCTCAGGTCATAAAGATTTATCCGAAACACCTGCATCATGCAATATTCTAAGAAACAGGAATCTTATCTATTCGGCGCTGATGACGTCCACCTTCGAAGGGGGCTGCAAGATATGCATCCACAATATTCTTTGCCATGAACTCCGAAATAAAACGCGCCGGCAATACCAAGAAGTTTGCGTTGTTATGACGTTTGGCAAGATCTGCGAGGTCTTCCATCCAGGCAAGCCCAGCACGTATGCCTTGATGCTTATTAAGAGTCATGCCGATACCGTTACCTGATCCACACATTGCAATCCCAAACGCACATTCTCCATTCTCCACCGCCTCTGCAGCAGGGTGCGCAAAGTCAGAATAATCGCAAGATTCCTCACTCTGAGTGCCAAAATCAACTACCTCATAACCTTTTTCGGTCATATATGCCTTAATAGCCTCCTTAAGCTCATAACCGGCGTGATCGCTTGCAAAAGCTACCTTTTCTTTAATATTTTCCATAATATTCAGATCTTGTTTAAACAATTTAAAACACTTCAACTATTCCTCCTTAAACTTCCTTGAAAAATTTTTGCCGTAAAAGCATACCTGACAAGGAAAAAATTCACAGGAACACAAATCGCTAAAGCCGGCAGAAGAGCCAGCGTCGGTCCTACAACACCTTTAAATATAGCAACCAAACCGGTTTGCATGCCCATATTAATCAGGTGACTCAAGGTGAATGCAAAACCTTTCTTGGCATTAGGATTGCTACGGAACGTAAAATAGCTGGAAAGAAAAAAGTTAGCCACAAAACTTATAGCATAGCTTATAAGGGTAGAAACGACTGCCGTTGTCCCTACTGCTTTCAAAAAGACTACATACATTCCATATTGCAGCACGGTTGCAAAACCTCCTACAGCAATAAAACGTATAGCCTCCGCCTTTTTATCGTTACTTTTGAGAATTTGTTTTCTTAAATCACTCATGATCTCCTGCCTTGCTGGCTAATTCTTGATTTATTGTATATATATATCCAAGTAACTCTTCACGCCCTTTCCCTTTTTCTGAAGAAGTCACGAATACGGGAGGCAATTCTTCCCACCTTTCCAGCAGCACTTCCTTATATGCAGCAACATTGCGTTCAACAGCAACCGGTCCCAGTTTGTCTGCTTTCGTGAACACAATTGCAAAAGGAATACCATTTTCCCCGAGCCAATCCAGAAACTCTATATCTATTTTCTGGGGTTCATGACGGACATCGATCAAAACGAACAGGGAAGTTAACTGAGGACGCTGCAATATATATCCCTGAATTATTCTTGACAACTTTTCTCGCTGATCCTTACCGCGTGCGGCATAACCATATCCCGGCAAATCCACAAGATACCATTCCCCATTATCAACCTTGAAGTGATTAATGAGCAATGTCTTACCCGGTTTCTGAGATGTTTTAGCGAGACTTTTGCTTTTTCCCAACATAGATCGGAAGAGCGTCGTGTAGGGAAAGAGTGTGTCTCCTTGTGTAG
>CASBHZ010000016.1 GCA_949123685.1 uncultured Bacteroidales bacterium
ATGTTCCTTGTAACCGATGTCATGAATAAAGAGGTTGTAGAACAGAATTGCGCTGATATCCTCGCGGCATATGGCAAGGTAGATTCATTGCTGAATGCAGCGGGCGGAAACATGCCAGGTGCCACAATTCCTCCGTCCGGCACAATCTTTGACGTAAAGGTAGAGGAATTTGAGCGCGTGCTCAATGTAAACCTGACAGGAACTGTAATACCTACCCAGGTTTTTCTGAAACCTATGGTCGAGGCAGGAAAAGGAACGATTGTCAATTTCTCGTCGATGGCAGCTTTCCGTCCTCTTACCCGGGTTATGGGTTATGCTGCGGCAAAAGCCGGAATATCTAATTTCACAGCGTTCATGGCAAATGAGGTGGCAACCAAATTCACCCCGGAAATACGCGTGAATGCCATAGCTCCCGGATTTTTCTTGACCAACCAGAACCGTAGCCTTCTCACTAACCCGGATGGAAGCTATACAGAGCGAGGTCAGGATGTTATCAGGCAGACTCCTTTCAAACGTTTCGGAAGGGCAGAAGAACTTTGTGGCACGATACAGTATCTCATATCCGATGCATCATCTTTTGTTACAGGTACGGTTGCCATTGTTGACGGCGGTTTCAATGCGTTTGCGATGTGAGATAGCCGGTTAATGGTTAATAATTAATAATTAATGGTTAATAATTGGGAGGTATGAAGGAATTTATGGATAAGGATTTTTTGTTGGAAACAGATACGGCAAAAGATCTTTATCACAATCATGCGGCAAAAATGCCCATCATAGATTATCATTGCCATCTTGATCCGGCAATGATTGCTGATGATTATAAGTTCAATTCGATCACTGAACTTTGGTTGGGCGGTGACCATTATAAATGGCGTGCGCTCCGGGCAAACGGGGTTGAAGAGAGGTTTATTACAGGAAAGGATACTTCGGACTGGGAAAAATTTGAGAAATGGGCAGAAACTGTGCCATATACATTCCGTAATCCTCTATATCACTGGACCCATCTTGAATTGCGCACTGCATTTGGAATAGAAAAGCGGTTGAACCCTCAGACTGCAAGGGAGATATATGATGAATGCAATGATAAATTACGCAATGATCCGTCAATGACAGCCCGCGGTCTGATGCGCAAATATGGTGTGGAAACAGTATGTACTACCGATGACCCCGTGGATTCATTGGAGCATCATTGTCGCTTACAGGAGGATGGGTTTGAGATAAAAGTGCTTCCGACGTGGCGTCCCGACAAGGCGATGGCAGTTGAGAATCCCGAAAATTTCAATGCATATGTGGCAAAGCTCTCTGCTGTCACCGGGATTGAGATACCGGATTTTAATGCTTTTAAAGAGGTTTTGCAGCTCCGTCACGATTTCTTTGAAGAATGTGGATGTCGCCTGAGTGATCATGGCATATCTGAATTTTATGCCGATGATTACACAGAGAAAGAGATTGAGGAGATATTCAGCAAGGTCAGGCACGGAAATATGCTGACGGATGTAGAGATTTCAAAATTCAAGAGTAAAATGCTTGAATTGTTTGGAGAAATGGATGCGGAATCAGGATGGACGCAGCAGTTTCATTATGGAACCATACGCAATTCCAATTCTTTGATGATGGAGAAACTCGGTCCTGACAGTGGATTTGATTCAATCGGGGAGTTCAACACGGCACAGAGTTGCGCTAAATTTCTTGATCGCCTAAATAGTAAGGGAAAGCTTGCCAAGACAATCCTGTATAACCTTAATCCTTGTGCGAATGAGGTGCTTGCCACTATGATCGGCAATTTTCAAGACGGATTGGTGGCGGGAAAGATGCAGTTCGGTTCCGGCTGGTGGTTTAACGATCAGATAGACGGTATGACCCGTCAGATGAATGCTTTGTCAAATCTGGGACTTCTCAGCAGATTTGTTGGAATGCTTACAGATTCTCGTTCGTTCGTATCGTATCCGCGACACGAATATTTCCGCAGAACCCTTTGTAATCTTATAGGCAATGACGTGGAGAACGGCATGATCCCCTACGACGGATATGAGAAGGAACGGGTTCAGAAGATGGTGGAGGATATATGCTACAATAACGCCAAGAATTTCTTCAGTTTTTAAATCACCTCTGCCTGTACCTTAAAATACAATAACGATGGAAAATGTTTCTTCAATAGCGCTTTCTGCGCGTAAGACCAATTGGCGGTGGGTGATATGCTCCCTTCTCTTTTTCGCCACTACAATAAATTATCTTGACCGTCAGGTTTTGTCTCTGACATGGAAAGATTTTATTGCACCTGAATTTCATTGGACAGATACGGATTACGGTGCAATAACAGGTTTCTTCTCACTTTTTTATGCCGGAGTCAGCCTTTTTGCAGGTAAGTTTATTGACTGGATGGGTTCTCGAAAAGGTTATATCTGGGCTATCTTCATTTGGTCATTGGCGGCATGTCTCCATGGCGGTTGCGGCTGGCTGACAATGAAGATAGAAGGTCTTGATTCGTTGGAAGCACTCCGAATGGTTGAAACCGGTTCGGCACTTGCCTTGTCGATAGCATCGATAAGCGTATGGCTGTTCCTCGGTTGCCGAGCCTTGCTTGCTGTAGGAGAGGCTGGAAATTTTCCGGCTGCAATTAAGGTGACCGCTCAATATTTCCCAAAGAAAGACCGTGCTTTTGCCACTTCCATATTTAATGCAGGTGCATCCGTAGGCGCATTGGCAGCTCCGCTGTGTATTCCTGTGCTTGCAAAGGCATTAGGTTGGGAGATGGCATTCGTGATCATTGGCGCACTCGGTTTTTTGTGGATGGGATTCTGGATCAATTTATATTCTGCCCCAGAAAAGTCGCGTTTTGTCAATAAACCCGAGCTTGAATATATACGTCAGGATGAAACGGGGGAGACTGAAACACTGATTGAGCGAGAGGAATATAAGACTATTTCTTTCTGGCGTTGTCTGAGTTTCCGTCAGACTTGGGCTTTCATAGCCGGCAAGGCGCTTACCGATGGTGTGTGGTGGTTTCTTCTTTTCTGGGCTCCTGCATACTTCTCTGATCAATTCGGATATGCGAGCTACACGCCCATGGGGCAGGCATTGATTTTCACTCTTTATTTAATAGTTACGGTATTTTCGATAATGGGAGGTTATCTTCCTAAAATATTTGTTGAAAACAAAGGTATGAACACATATGCAGGGAGGATGAGGGCTATGCTTATATTTGCTTTTGTTCCGATTCTTGCATTGTTTGCCCAGCCCTTGGGTGTCTATTCTGCATGGTGGCCGGCAGTTATTATCGGATTCGCAGGTGCCGCGCATCAGGCATGGAGCGCTAACCTCTATTCCACGATCGGCGATATGTTTCCGACCTCAACAGTCGGAACGATCGTAGGTATAGGCACTATGGCAGGTGGAGTCAGTTCATATATTATAAATCAAGGTTCGGGAATACTTTTCGATTATGCGGCAAATTCTGGAGCTGAGTTCTCTTTCATGGGCTTTGAAGGCAAGCCTGCAGGATATATGATAGTGTTCAGTGTGTGTGCGGTTTCTTATCTTGTGGCTTGGATTGTAATGAAAATGTTAGTGCCCCGTTACAAGAAAATTGAGATATGATTTGTTTTAATTAAATGATGTTTGTAAAGCCTGTTTGAACGGTCTGTTTGAATTTTGACGTTTTTTTGATATAAATTTGAATAGTTTGCAAGGCATTATGAATATTTTTCGTATCTTTGTAAATAAAGAGAGATAACACACTATCACTAATGAATTAAAATTTGAGCTATGAGAGAATCTTTTGTATTTCTTGCCGATGGTTTTGAGGAGGTTGAAGCGTTGACTCCGGTAGATGTCCTTCGCCGTGCAGGGATGCCGGTTAAGACCGTGTCAATAACTTCTTCGCTGCAAGTTACAGGCGCGCATGGAGTGACTGTGACTGCCGACTTGATATTTACCAACACCTTGTTTAAGGATCCTGCCTGGCTGATTCTTCCAGGAGGGATGCCCGGAGCTTCCAATCTTTATGATTTTGATCAGCTTCATGGGTTGCTCCGTAATCAATATGAATCAAAAAACGGCAAGATCGCAGCCATATGTGCATCTCCTGCGGTGGTGCTCGGACAAATGGGGTTGCTTAATGGGCGAGAGGCTACATGCTATCCCGGATTTGAAGAGATGATGGACGGGTCTGTCCATTCAGAGAAAAGGGTGGTCAGTGACGATAAATTCGTGCTCGGTGCAGGTCCTGCCTTGGCTTTGAAATGGTCTTTGGCGATTGTTGAGGCAGAGCTTGGACGGGAGAAAGCGGACAGTATTGCAGCCGGTATGCTTTTATATAGCAAGAACCGTATTGACGTTGATAACTATTTTGGGTAGGCTTTCATAGCGTACCGCAGGTGTCGTAAGCATTATCCGTTTTAGTAGTGACCTTAGTTACTTATGTCAGATATTTATTACACAATAGAAGGAGCCGGCGAGTCTCAATATAAAGAAAAGATGAGCCGGTTCCTTTCATTTGCCATTCCTGTTGCAGATTCGGATGCAGCCAAGGCAGAAGTTAAGAGATTTCAGAATCGATTCCATGATGCGCGGCATGTATGCTGGGCATATATGATTGGCGCGGACCGTCTTGAGTGGCAGTTGAACGATAACGGAGAGCCGTCGGGCACGGCAGGAAAGCCGATTCTCGGACAGATCAACAGTTTTGAACTTACCAACGTTCTTGTAATAGTAGTGCGTTATTTTGGCGGTATAAAGCTGGGCACGTCCGGTTTGATAACTGCATACCGGGAGGCGGCGCGTCTCGCACTTGAAGAGGCGGGAAAAGTGGAATTGCGAAAAATGGTCCGGGTGAAGCTTGTCTTCCCATATGTGGGTGCAGATGGCGTGATGCGGTTGATAAAAGGTAACGATATTAAAATTATAGATCGCACATTCGATAACACATGTGGCATGACAATCGAATTTCCCGAAAGCATGTACGGAGAAATATACGGAAAATTATCAAAAATCGATGGCGTGTCTGTGGTTGATTAAAACTGCTAAAAACAGATGATAATTAGTTTTTAAGGTTGAATTTTAATAAAAAATAGCCAAAAACATCAGAAAATCACTTTGAAATATATAAGGTTTCAAAAAAAATTACGATATTTGCATTGCCAAATTTGCTCAGGCACTTTTGGATACCAAGAGTATACGAAAAAAGTGTATAAAGATAAAATATCAAAACAATGACAAAGGCAGATATTGTAAACGAAATCTCCCGCAGCACCGGTCTTGAGAAAGCAGCTGTGCTGGCTACAGTTGAGAAATTCATGGAAGTGGTTAAGGATTCCATGGCTAACGGCAACAACGTTTATCTCCGCGGCTTCGGTAGCTTCATCATCAAGAATCGTAAAGAGAAAACAGCCCGTAACATTTCTCGCAACACTACAATTAAGATTCCGGCACACAAAGTTCCGGCTTTCAAGCCCTCTAAAGTTTTCCTTGAGGACGTGAAGTAATCTATTCGAAGAGATACAAGATAAGAATATATAACAATTATTAACATCAATAATCATGCCAAGCGGAAAAAAGAGAAAAGGTCATAAGATGGCCACTCACAAGCGCAAGAAAAGACTGAGAAAAAATCGTCATAAGAAGAAATAATCGTGGTTTTTGAACCCTCGATTGTTCTATGCGCATAGAATAACGGAATAAGGACAAACCCGCCGCGCCGCCACGGTCGAGGTGAGTTTGTCCTTAATTTTTTAATGCATGTTTCTTTGAGGAAATGTTGCAAATAGTATTAACCTAATGAAAAGCGAATTAGTAGTAGACGTTCAGCAGGAAGATGTTTCGATAGCTTTGCTTGAAGACTCACGTCTTGTTTCGCTGCAGAAGGAGAGTCGCAATATAGCGTATGCTGTAGGTGATCTCTATCTTGCTAAAGTGAAAAAGATAATGCCGGGTCTTAACGCCGCCTTCCTTGATGTTGGCTATGAAAAAGATGCTTTTCTTCATTATCTCGACTTGGGTCCCCAATTCAGCACATACAGCAAGTTCATCGCAGAGGCGATGGCAGACAAGAAAAAGGTGCCCAATATTTCGAAATTCAAGCTCGAGCCGGATATTTCCAAACAAGGGACTATCGGAGACGTTATAAAGCCAGGAGAGCAGTTGCTCGTTCAGATTGCCAAGGAACCGATTTCTTCCAAGGGGCCGCGTCTCACCACGGAGATTTCTTTCACAGGCCGTTTCATGGTGCTTATGCCATTTGGCGATAAGATCTCCATTTCCCAGAAAATAAAATCCACAGAAGAAAAGATCCGCTTGCGCCAGCTTATGAGCAGCATAAAGCCTAAAGGGTTTAGTGTGATAGTGCGCACATCTGCGGAAAATAAGCGCGTTGCAGAACTTAATCATGAAATGCGGACATTGGTGAAATGTTGGGAAGAATCCATTTCCAAGATGCAGCGCAGTCAGTCTCCGGCTTTGATCTATGAAGAGGACTCCCGCATGGTCAGCGTGATCCGTGATATCTTCAGTCCGAATTTTGAGAATATTTATGTTAACGAAGCTGAGGCTTTCACTCAGATTCAGAATTATGTGTCGTTGATTGCTCCCGATAATAAGGATATTGTCAAGCTTTACGCTAAAGACACTCCTATTTTCGATCATTTCAACATAACACGCCAAATTAAGAGCAGTTTCGGAAAGACGGTATCTTTCAAGAGTGGCGCCTATATAATCATTGAGCACACGGAAGCTTTACATGTGATTGACGTTAATTCAGGCAATAGGAGTAAAGCTTCTTCGGATCAAGAATCGAATGCATTGGATGTCAACCTCAAGGCGGCAGATGAAATCGCCCGTCAGTTGCGGTTGCGTGATATGGGCGGAATTATCGTGATCGATTTTATCGACATGAATAAGCAGGAACATCGGCAGGCTCTGTATGACCATATGCGTGAAATCATGGCGAATGATCGCGCTCGGCATAACATTTTGCCACTGAGTAAGTTCGGATTGATGCAAATCACGCGTCAACGTGTGCGTCCGGCTCTTGACATTGCAACGAGCGAGACGTGTCCCTCTTGTTTCGGAAAAGGTGAGGTGCAACCTTCTATATTGTTTACCGATAAACTGGAAGAAAAGATTGAATATCTTGTAGAGAGTCTCAAGGTAAAGAAATTTAAAATGTATGTGCATCCTTATGTAGAGGCTTACATAAAGAAAGGCATGTTCTCACTCTATGGCAAATGGAAGTTGCGTTTCGGGCGCGGACTCAAAGTGGTTCCTGACGAATCGCTTGCTTATCTTGAATATAAAGTGGTTGATGACACCAACAAGGAGATAGACCTGAAAGAGGAGAGGGACATGAGTTCAAGCCAGAGCAAGAATCGTGTAAGACTCAAGAATCGAGATAAAGAAGAGAATTGATTTTTTCATGGCAGATTCTCCGCACAGGAGACAGAAATTTAAAAGGTCCGCACTATGGTGCGGACCTTTTTGTATGTTCAAATCTTTCATTATTTCAACACACTCCTATATTGTTTTAAGGAAATCAGCGACAACGAAAGTGGAACCGCCAATATAGATTATGTCGGATGGTCCGGCGGATTCGGTAGCGGCTTTGACTGCGGCTTTGACTATATGGTATGTGCCCGAGATCTTTAGCCCCTCGGCTTCGCATTTTTTAGCGAGAATTTCTGCCGGCATAGCCCGTGGAATCGATGCTTGCGTGATATAATAAATGGCATTGTGGGGCAACAAGGGGAGGATATGGTCAACGTCTTTATCCGATACGAAGCCAATGATAAGATGCAGCTGCGAAGCGGAATCGGATGCCAATTTCTTAGACAAAAGCTTATCAAGCTGATTCATGTTGTAGCTAATGCCGGCTTCATTGTGCCCTGTATCGCAAATCGTGAGGGGAGAGCGAGACAGACGCATCCAACGTCCCATAAGTCCTGTGTTTTCAACAACCTTCTCTATTCCTTCACGTATCCTTTCTTTATTCAGTTTGATTCCTGCATCAGGAAGTATATTGAGAATATTGAGAAGTGTGTTAATGTTCTTCTCCTGATATTCTCCTGCAAGGGGAAGATGGAAGTCGCCAGCAAGAGGAGAAGAGCATTGCCAGCCCCATTCTTCATCCGGAGTGAACGAGGTCAGGAGGGTGTTGTTGTAAGCTTCTTTCAGTGTCGCTCCTGTAGCTATAGCATGGCTACGGAAAACAGTTTGTGTTTCTTCAGAGGCTTCTCCAATTACCGTGGTTATTCCCGGTTTCATGATGCCGGCTTTTTCAGTTGCTATCTCGGCAAGAGTGTCGCCAAGAAACTGAGTGTGATCGAAAGAGATGTTTGTGATGGCGGAGGCAATAGGAGTGATGATGTTTGTTGAATCAAGGCGTCCTCCCATTCCGACTTCAATAACAGCTATATCCACATTCTCCGAAGCAAACCAGTCGAAAGCCATTATCATGGTAAGTTCGAAAAAAGAAGGATTTATATCATTATCTGATTCGCGCCAGCGTTTAGTAAAATCTATCACCTTCTCCTTAGGAATCATTTTCCCGTCAATTCTTATGCGCTCTCTGAAATCTACAAGGTGAGGAGACGTATATAATGCTGTTTTGTAGCCGTGAGCCTGCAAAACGGAAGCAAGCATATGTGATGTGCTCCCTTTTCCGTTGGTGCCCGCTATATGTATTGACCGGAATTTGCGGTGTGGATTGCCGAAGAGATTGTCAAGGGCAATTGTGCGGTCAAGTCCTGGTTTATAAGCTGCAGCACCTACTCGTGAAAACATCGGTAGCTGTGAATATAGGAATTCGAGAGACTCCTCGTATTGTTTTTCGATATTCTCCATAATCAATAATACAATATGAAACCGGCTAATCCTGCGAGTATTATTATCAGGATCGGGTGAATACTTATTGTCTTTTTCTTTATTTTAAAAGGGAAGTATGCGAGGCAGAATGCAATAAGGCAGATTGCAATGTTCATCCACATCTGGCTCATGTTGCCGTTAGGATTGAAGTTTGCCGCATTCATTAGCATTATTGCTGCCGAAGCAATCAGTCCCACCACGACGGGGCGCAGACCTGAGAAAATAGCTTTGATGGCTCCGCTTTGGCTATGGCGGCGTATGAAATGCGCACTGTATAAAACGAGAAAGAAACTCGGCACTGTCACGGCTAACGTGGCGAGGACGGAACCTAAGATTCCCCAACCGATTCCCTGCAGATATGGATCAACGCTGCCCGGGGCAACAAAGCCTATGTATGTTGCGGAATTTATGCCGATAGGTCCCGGAGTCATCTGGGAGATAGCCACCACGTCTGTGAACATGGTCTCTGTGATCCATCCGGGTTCAACCACAGCCTTTTCCACAAGTGACAACATGGCATATCCGCCACCGAACCCGAAGATGCCTATCTTCAGATACGCCCATATTAACTTTAAATATATTGACATTTTAATTCATGTATTTTTTTCGAGGAATCCACCAAAAAAGGAAGCCGCCGAGACCTCCAAGGATAATATAGAGTATCGGACTTGATATGAAACCTAAATCAAGAGAGATCATGAGTGCCACAATCAGTGGTATCCATACGGTTTTCCAACCTATTTTTGCAGCTTTTGCAGAAGTCAGGACCGGAGCTATTATCAAGGCGACCACAGCCGGTCTGATTCCCATGAATATCGAGGAAATCACGCGATTGTTCTTTATAATGTCGGGAGTGAGGAATATCGCTATTGCAAGGATGATAATGAATGATGGCAGTATAGTGCCAAGGGAGGCTATTATACTTCCTTTGGTGCCCCGTAATTTGTCGCCCACCGCAGTCGCAATATTGACGGCGAGAATGCCCGGCAGACTTTGTGCGATAGCCAGCAGGTCAAGGAAATCGTCACGCTCGATCCAGTGGTACTTGTCTACGATTTCGCGTTCTATTATCGATATCATAGCCCAACCTCCCCCAAATGTGAAAGCGCCTATCTTGAAGAAAGAAGCGAACAGTCGCCATAGACTTGTCCGGCTTGTATTGTTTACATTTATCTGATTGTTTTCCATAAACCGTTTAAATAAGCAACGCGACTTCTTTTCTGAAATCGCGTTGCAAAGTTAATCATTTTAAATAAGTGTTTAAAACTTAAAACAACATATCCTTAATATTTGTGGTCGGTTGATTCGAGGGAGGTTGAGGTCAGTTTCTTTTTATCCATCATGCGCCATACGTAGGCAATGTAGGCAAGCACAAAGGGGATTAAGATGGAAACATAGCTCATGGTCTTCAGTGTAAATTCAGATGAGGAGGCATTGCGGATAGTGAGTGAATCCATCGGATTGAGTAATGAGGGATAAAATGACGTGTTGCCGTATCCAGCTACCCAGAAGAGTGAAGCTACCACCAAGAAAGTGCCGATACCTGTGAACCATATTCCTTTTGTAAAATGTCTTGAAAAGCAAGATCTCATCCAGCCGTATAGAAGTGAAACAACTCCTATGATCAATGCCGCTCCTGCCCACCACAATTCAATATAGTTGTAGAAATATTTGAACGAAACTGATATGACTTGGATCGTACGGGTACCCTCGGACATTACCCTGTAACCACTCGCGGTAAATAGCACTCCAAGGAAACCAAGGAAAAACACAAGGAATATGCAGCCGTTAACGAGTGCCTTTGTCTTCAGGGTTTTGAAGAAGAACGGTTCTTCCGTAATATTGTTCATCATGTAGAGACAAGCCTGAGTGCGGGCAAGAAATAAAACGGCAATACCCAATATGAGATTTTTCCAATCAAAGACGGCTTCCAAACCATGTGTCGGTGACCATTGTGATATGACCGGTGATGAACCGTTGAGGAGGTTGCCTCTGTCCACCGTAAATTCGCCTCCAAAGAAGAACATGGATACGGCTACACCTAAAAGCACACAGCCGACACAGCCGTTGATAAAGAGGAAGAAATCATAAGTCTTTGTTCCATATACATTTCCTTTCTTTCGGCGGTATTCATAACTGACAGCTTGCAATATAAAACTGAAAAGGATGAGGATCCAAAGCCAGTAGGCACCGCCGAAACTTGTGGAATAGAATAGGGGAAAGGATGCAAACGCTGCCCCTCCAAAAGTGACAAGCGTTGTGAACGTGAGTTCCCATTTGCTGCCCATTGAGTTGACAATGAGGTCGCGACGAGTCTCGGAATAGACAGTCAGGAGCATTGACTGCCCTCCTTGCACAAAGAGTAGGAAAACTAAGATCCCGCCCAATATTGAGATTATTAGCCACCAATAATTTTGAAGATATTCGAGTGTCATCAGTGATTATTTTTATATTTATGTTTGATTTATATTATGATAGGTTCTTTTTAGACTCCTTGCTAATCTGACGGCACATTATGCTGACTTCTGCCACCAAAAGCACCGTGAAGATCAGGGCGAAGAGCCAGAAGGTCACTATCACGGATGATGCCGGCACGGCAGACACTGAAGCAATTGTGGGGAGGAGGTCCTGCACTGTCCATGGTTGTCGTCCTACTTCCGCTACTGCCCATCCAGCCTCGGAACATATCCACATGAACGGAACAGAAACCATGGCTATCCACTGTATCCACGATGAGCGTTGGAGCAAGGTTGTGCGATAAACGAGGAAGAGGACAGCTATGAAGAATAATAGGAAATATGATCCCAGAACAACCATTATGCGGAACATTACAAATGTCAGACCTACCGGAGGAATGGCTTCGTCTACAGAATTAAAATAGCCATATCCGAAGAACCTATAATTCTCACGTAGTGTTTGTAAAGATTCTGCCATTGCGACAGAGTCTCTAATATCGCGTGCCTCTCCATAGGCACGGAGAGCATCTTGTGCTTTCTTGCCCATGTATATGCGGTCGGCATAAGACACGGTGTTTATTGTGTCGCCTTCTGCATTAATGTCAATACCTTTAATTATGTCGGCAATTCCCGGAATGAAAGCATGGTGGTCGTGTCTTCCAAGAATTGAAAGCCCGTATGGTATCGAAATATCGAACAGGTATTCCTCTTCATCATTGTCCCATTTTTTATCAGGATTGAGGACAGCTACGGCAGCGAGGCTTTGTCCCTGACTGCCGTGATAGAGTCCTTCCATTGCGGCGAGTTTCATAGGCTGGTGTTTTGTCACTTCTACAGCTGAGCCGTCGCCAGTGTACATTGTTAATAACATCCCCGCAAGCCCGAACCATGCGCCCACTTTTATTGAACGGATAGCAAAATATATATTACGTTTTTTCCAGAGAAACCAGCAGCTTACACCGATTACGAACACTCCTGACAGTGCCCATCCGCTCAATACGGCATGGAAGAATTTATTAATGGCGATGCCTGAGAATAATGCCCAGAAATTGTCCATCACGTTGCGCATCTGTTCGGGATCAAATTCCATTCCGACAGGATATTGCATCCAAGCGTTGGCAACGAGGATCCATAGGGCGGATAAGGATGCCCCTATGGCGGTCAGCCATGTTGAAAGGAGATGGAAACGCGGGCTTACCTTGTTCCAACCGAAGAACATCACTGCAACGAATGTCGCTTCCATGAAGAATGCGAGTATTCCTTCGATTGCCAGTGGGGCACCGAAGATATCTCCGACAAACCAGGAGTAATTGCTCCAGTTTGTTCCGAATTCAAATTCGAGAATGATGCCGGTGGCTACTCCGATAGCAAAGTTGATGCCGAAAAGCCGCATCCAGAATTTCGTGGCATGGAGCCATTTTTCAGACTTTGTCTTGAGATAGAAACTCTCCATTATTGCCACCATCACCGAAAGTCCGAGTGTGAGCGGCACGAAGAGCCAATGATAAATGGCCGTGACGGCAAATTGAAGCCTCGACCAATCGACTACTGTAGTTAGATCTGACATTTGTTTATAGGGTTAATGTTTTTAAATTTCGTTACTTATTAAAACAATTGATGATATGTTTTTGGTTATGCCGACATTGTTAACGTGATGTCAGCTCTTGGCGAACATGATCTGCCCGATCTTTGTCATTGTCAAAATTTGCAGACAGGAAATTCGGAAAAAATAAGAACTTCATCACAACGAAGAAGATGAAAAGTTTTATGAGGATTATTATCCACAATGTTTTGCCCACAGTCATTTCGCGAAAGCCGTTGTAATAGAACAGCCATATACTTTTCATCCCTTTACGGGAGGATTGAATAATTGATGAAATCATCTTTGGCAAACTTTCCGGTGTCATGCCGACAAATTTAATCAAAAAATTATATTAAATGGAAAAATCATGAGGATTTTTGATTAACTTTGCAAAAGATGAGTCCTGCATTTCAGAAATTGCAGGTAAGGTTTCCGTTATGCGTGCATTAACGGACGTTTAAACATACGTTGAACTTTCTATTATGAGAGTTAAATAATTATTTTAAAACAGTTTCTACACATATGGCTCTTTGGTTTGAATGCAAGGTAAGATATGATAAAATGCAAGAAAACGGGATGGTTAAAAAAGTGAATGAACCGTATCTCGTGGATGCATTGACCTTTACGGAAGCGGAAGCCCGCATAGTGGAGGAGATGAAGCCTTTTATCTCCGGTGAGTATTCAATATCTTCAGAAAAGAAAACCAAGATTTCTGAAATCTTTTTCAATGAGGGTGGCGACCGCTACTATCAGGTTAAAGTGAACTTTATCACTCTTGATGAAAAGACAGGCGCTGAGAAAAGGTCAGCTACATTGATTCTTGTGCAAGCCTCAGATTTCGAGGATGCCCTTAAGAATTTCCTTGAGGGGATGAAGGGCACAATGGGCGATTTTGAAATCGCTTCAATCGTCGAAACTCAGTTGATGGATGTTTTCCCTGCAAATCTTGGCTGATAATTGTCCGGCGCGTCGTGACGGGCATAAGTTTAAAACTGATGGTAACTGAAGAAATATTAAAATTAAAAGAAATTATTCCGGCAGGTGTCAGTCTTGTTGCCGTGTCAAAGTTTCATCCGGCTTCAATGATAAAGGAAGCTTATGATGCAGGACAGCGTCGTTTCGGAGAAAGTCGCGTTCAAGAGCTGTTGGAGAAAATACCTCAGCTTCCGGCTGATATTGAATGGCATTTTATAGGTCATCTGCAGACAAACAAGGTGAAGCATCTTGTTGGCAAGACGGCACTTATAGAAAGTGTAGATTCCGAGAAGTTGCTGAACCTAATTGATTCAGAATCACGCAAAGCGGGAGTGACGAGCAGGGTGTTGATGCAGGTGCATGTCGCCAAAGAGGAAACCAAGTTCGGTTTTCTTCCGGATGAATTGATAGCATACTTCAGAGACCGGAAATTCGAGAATCTGACAAATACCCATATTTGCGGGGTGATGGGCATGGCAACCAATACTGACGACATGGAGCGTGTCCGGTCGGATTTCAGAGAAATAACACGTGTTTTCAAAGATATTGCCGAAGATGAAAGTTTGAGCCTTCGCGGATTTGACCAGGTGTCTATGGGCATGAGCCATGACTGGCATATTGCAGTGGAAGAAGGTGCCACAATCGTAAGGATCGGAAGCCGTATATTTGGAAACCGACAATATTGACCATTTAGAATTTAATAACCAAATATAATAACTCAATCATGACTCGATCAACTCAGAAGCGACCCATGGTCGCTATCATCACGATGTTTTTCATCTTTGCGATGATCTCATTCGTGACCAACATGGCCGCCCCCTTCGGCAATATTTGGGGATTCAAATATGAATGGGCAGGTATGGCTGGTAACCTTATGAACTTTACCGCCTATCTGTTTATGGGTATTCCTGCGGGAAATATGCTCATTCGTTACGGATACAAGAAAACTGCGCTTATCGCATTGGCTGTCGGAGCGGTAGGTCTCGGCATCCAGTTGCTGTCGAGTGTCGTAGGTGGTAATGTGGAAGTGATAGGAGGTGAAAATCCTACTTATCTTAACCTTTTCATCTATCTACTTGGTGCGCTTGTGTGCGGTTTCTGCGTATGTATGCTCAATACTGTTGTTAACCCCATGCTCAACCTCTTGGGCGGTGGCGGCAATAAAGGTAACCAGCTGGTGCAGACCGGTGGTACGTTAAATTCTTTGTCAGGCACGCTGACTCCCCTTTTGGTGGGTATGCTCGTAGGCACTCTGACTAAGGAGACAACCATGTCGGCCGTAGCTCCTCTGGTGATAACCGGTATTGCCATATTTGTCCTTGCTTTCATTATTATCTCTTTTGTTAAGATCGAAGAGCCGCAGGCTAATCTTGGCAAGGTAAAATACGAAAGAAGTCCGCTTGCTTTCCGTCACTGTCTCCTCGGTGTTATCGCCATCTTCTTTTATGTAGGTATAGAGATCGGTATTCCCGGCGAGCTTAATGCATGGATAAGCCGTGAAAACTTTGAAGGTGCTGCTGCTGTGGCAGGTTCCCTTGCAGCTCTTTATTGGCTTATGATGCTTATCGGACGGTTCCTTAGCTCTATAATCAGCGGTAAGGTTTCAACTCGCACGCAGATGGTCACGGTTTCTTCAGTTGCCATTATACTTGTGCTGATAGCTATCTTCCTGCCTGAGGAAATAACGTTCAAGTCTCCCGAGATCAATGCTCTCAATATCAAGAGCGGCGAGGTGCCGATGAAATGCCTTTTCCTTTTCTTGTGCGGTCTCTGCACATCTGTAATGTGGGGTGGTATTTTCAATCTTGCCACAGAAGGACTTGGAAAATATACAGCTAAGGCAACCGGTATCTTTATGGCTATGGTTGTCGGTGGCGGTATTATGCCTTATATCCAGGACTGGATCGGTCGCACTGCCGGTTATGTGAACAGTTATTGGCTTGTTGTGGCTATGCTCGCTTACATTCTGTATTATTCGCTTATCGGGTCTAAGAATGTCAACAAAGATATTCCGGTTGGTGAAGAACCGATCGATCTCAGAGACCTCTAAATAATAATGCAGCTCCATTAGACTGTCTATGTCTTTTGGAGCTGTTTTATAAGCTATTTAAAAGTATACATTTATGGACGTAAAAGTCATGAACAGCGCTGCCGACAACCTTCGTGTGTTGATTGCGCAGATGGTGGAGAAATCTAAATCCGGTCATCCCGGAGGTGCCATGGGTGGCGCAGATTTTATCAACGTATTGTATTCAAGTTTCCTTGTATACGATCCCGAGGATCCGAAGTGGTTTGCACGCGACCGTTTCTTTCTTGACCCGGGTCATATGTCTCCCATGCTCTATAGCATCCTTGCGCTGACAGGGAAATTCACGATAGAAGAGCTTCAGAATTTCCGTCAGTGGGGGAGTGTTACTCCCGGACATCCGGAAGTGGATGTGGAACGGGGAATTGAAAATACATCCGGACCGCTCGGTCAGGGTCACGTCATGGCTGTCGGTGCAGCTATTGCAGAGCGTTTCCTTGCTGCGCGTTTCGGAGAGGTTGTTGCACATAAAACCTATGCATTCATTTCCGACGGAGGCATTCAGGAGGAAATTTCTCAGGGAGCGGGCCGTATCGCCGGCAAGCTTGGGCTTAGCAACCTTATAATGTTCTATGATTCGAATAAGGTTCAGCTTTCCACTCATGTCGCAGATGTTACCAATGAGGATACTGCCGCGAAATATCGTGCATGGAATTGGAATGTAATTGAAGTTGACGGCACGGATCCGCTTGCTGTTTCCGGTGCCCTTGCAGCCGCTCTCGAAGAGAAAGAGAAGCCTACTTTGATTATCGGTCATACAATAATGGCTAAAGGTGCGGTTGACGCAGAAGGTAAGTCTCTTGAAGGTGCCATATCCACTCATGGGCAACCTCTGTCGGCTGCCGGTGCTGATATTGAAAAAACAGTTCTGAACCTTGGCGGTGATCCGGAGAATCCATGGATAATTCGTGATGAAGTCAAAGAACTTTATAATAAGCGAGCGTCAGAGCTTAAAGAGATTGTGGCCCGCCGTCGCCGTGAATATAATGATTGGACTGAGGCTAATCCGGAAAAGGCAAAGGAACTTCAGGATTATATTGACCTTAAATTGCCCGCACTTCCTTGGGATTCCATCGAGCTTAAGGCTAATATGGCAAGTCGCGCTGCATCAGCTTCCGTTCTCGGTTTCCTTGCTGAGCATGTTGGCAATATGATCGTGTCAAGTGCTGACCTTGCCAATTCTGATAAGACAGACGGTTTTTTGAAAAAGACCACGGTTCTTGACAAGAGTGATTTTTCCGGTGGATTCCTTCAGGCAGGTGTCGCTGAGTTGACTATGGCTTGTATAATCAATGGTATCGCGCTTCATGGCGGAGTGTTCGGAGCTTGTGCAACATTCTTCGTCTTCTCCGATTATATGAAGCCGGCTATCCGCATGTCTGCCCTTATGGAGCTTCCTGTAAAATTCATATATACGCACGATTCTTTCCGTGTGGGAGAGGATGGTCCCACGCATGAACCCATTGAACAGGAAGCGCAGATACGTCTGATGGAGCAGATTTCGAACTTTAGCGGCCGCCCTTCAGCGCTCGTTCTCCGTCCGGCAGACTCTGCCGAGACTGTTGAAGCTTACAGGCTCGCCATGGAAAATGTGCATACGCCATCTATACTTATTTTCTCTCGTCAGAACCTTGAAGATCTCCCCGGTGAGAATAGGAGGGAAGAAGCTAAAAAGGCGGCAAGGGGTGGCTATGTGGTGACAGAAGCCGAGAATCCTGATGTTGTTCTTGTAGGAAATGGTAGTGACGTTGCGTTACTTGTCCATGCAGCTGAAACCTTGAAAGAGGAAGGTGTTGCGGCGCGGGTGGTTTCTGTTCCTTCAATAGGCCTGTTCAACAGCCAGGATGAGGAGTATCGTCGCAGTGTAATACCCGCAGGTGTAAAACTCTTCGGACTCACCTCCGGACTTCCCGCAACGCTATATCCCTTGCTCAATGGCGGTGAATATAGGTTTATGGGAATGGAGCGTTTTGGTGCTTCTGCTCCCGCAAAAGTGCTTGACGAGAAATTCGGTTACACAACTGAAAATGTATTAAAAAATATTAAACTTTTTTTAGGTAAATAGTGTTTATATGTAAAAAAGTGCTAACTTTGCATTTCGAATTTAACAAAGCAAATGTGAAATTTAACATTTAATGTTCATGTGTGCTTGTTTAGATTCAATATAAATACTTAATAAATAAACAATTACATAAATTGATTAATTTGTTGTTTTATGAAGAAAAGTGTATTATTTACTCTCGCTGTTCTGGCTGCCGGCGCTTTCAGCGCCAATG
Organism: uncultured Bacteroidales bacterium; assembly: GCA_949123685.1. The sequence goes on from CASBHZ010000016.1 coordinate 18,229, forward strand.
CGCAGGAGGTGACTTATGTTGAGGACTGCTCACAGGGCTACCTTATGAACAAAGCCACTGACAACTGGTTTATGACAGTTCAGGGTGGTTCTAACATCCTCTTTGCAAAGGATAACATTCACGCTGAGCTTAAAAACCGTTTTGGCGCTAATGCAGGTCTTTACTTCGGCAAATGGGTAACTCCTACATTCGGTTTCCGTTTCGGTGGTCAGTATCTTATGACTAAGGGTGCTACTCAGTACTGGGGTATGTTCCGCAAACAGAACGAGCCCGCTCTCGCTAACGGTTACTATCCTGAGAAGATGCAGTCTGTAGCTCCTGAGTTTGATGTTCTCATCAACCTTACCAACTGGTGGTGTGGCTATCGTCCCGGTCGTGTTTACAATGCAGTTCTTCACGGAGGTGGTGGTGCTATGTTCACTTTCCGCCGTGCTTATGACGGTGGCGATCTCCGCTGGCGTTCAGCTAAGAGCACTCCTCTTTTCATCAACGTTGGTCTGCAGAACAATTTTGCAGTTAGCAAAAACGTTGATATCTTCCTTGATGTAGCTTATCAGCTCTTCAAAGAGGGTGGCGCTTACAATCCTCACTATGCACACGATCTTCAGCTTTCTGCCGGTCTTAACGTACATTTCGGTAAGAAAGAATGGAGCTGCCCTGTAACTGCAGTATGTCCTACTTGGAAATATACAGATGCTGAGGGTGATGCTCTCGTGGCTCGTCTTGCACAGGCTGACGCTAAGATCGCAAGCCTTCAGAAGCAGCTCGATGAGTGTCTGAAACGTCCTGTTGAGAAAGTAAGCTGCGAAGGTCTCGCAACTGTTTACTATCCCATCAACCAGTACACACTCTCAAGCCGTGAGAAGACTATCCTCAAATCAATGGCTGAGGTCATGAAGGAGACTCCTAACCAGAAATATATCCTTACTGGTTGGGCTGACAACTACACCGGTAATGATGAGATCAACACTCGTCTCCGCAATCAGCGTGTGAATGGTGTTAAGGCTTACCTCGTTAAGTGTGGTGTTGACGAGAACCAGCTTGATGCTCGCATCGATGCTAACAACTTGACTGACTTCGGTGCAAAGGGTGCTCCCCTGGATCGCGCTGTAACAATCAAGCTTGCTGACTAATATTATTCAGCTATAAAAATTAAGGACTCGCTTCAGCGGGTCCTTTTTTTATGCTGTCTATCTATTATTGCTTTTATCCGTTAAGTATGCTGCCTCTTACTCGTTGTCTAATAACTTCTGCATTTCGGGGAGTGGTGGTAGCTCCACTGATATTGGTTCTTTCGAGACAGGGTGGGTGAATTGTATTTTATGAGCTTGAAGGGAAATGCCTCCATCGGGGTTGCTTCTGCGAGCTCCATATTTGAGATCTCCTTTTATCGGGTTGCCATTTGATGACAGCTGGACCCTTATCTGGTGTTTGCGTCCGGTCAGTAGATTCACTTCAAGTAGTGTATATCTGTCGCCGGTAGCTATCGTTTTATAATGCAATATGGATTTCTTTGCCTCCGGATTGGACTTGTCTGATATAAAAGTCTTATTTATCCTTCCATTGGACACGAGGTGATTTTCAAGAGTTTTTTCCGGTGTGTCCGGCTTTCCCTCTATGAGTGCCCAGTATGTTTTGTGTATTTCGCCATCGCGAAGCATCTTGTTCAGGCGCTCCAGTGCTTTAGATGTTTTTGCAAACACCACTAATCCTGATACCGGGCGATCAATGCGGTGAACAACGCCGCAGAAAACATTTCCGGGTTTATTATATTTCTCTTTCAAATATTTTTTTATCTCTTCCGAGAGGGGGGTGTCGCCGGTCTTGTCGCCTTGCACGATTTCACCCGGTTGCTTATCCACGATAATTATGTGGTTATCTTCGTATACAACTTTCAATTTTGTTGAAGTTTAGATGTTGGAGTTATTATAAAAAAAAGAAAGCCGGCTTGAAAAGCCGGCGTTAGTAGCGGGGGCAGGACTCGAACCTACGACCTTTGGGTTATGAGCCCAACGAGCTACCACTGCTCCACCCCGCGGTGTTATTTACGGATGCAAAGTTAGTGACTTTTTTTTATGTATGCAAATATTTTGGGTGAAAAATTTATAAATTTATGTTAAAAGACATTGTTTTTGGACTTTTGGGCTTGTTTTGAAAAATTGGGAGGCGATTAATGAGTGAGAATTAAAGAAAATTTGTTAAATTTGCTCAATAATCCCAACTATGTGCAATTCAGCAGTGGCTTCTTTTGTTCTAATAGATGTATTCACTGCGGAATATCTGACAAAACTATTGAGATGGTAAAGAAAACGCGTGAAAAATTTATAGAGGTTGCCCGTCAACTTTTTGCTCGTAAGGGTGTGGAGAACACTACGATGAATGATATCGCATCTGCATCCGATAAGGGAAGACGCACTATCTATACTTATTTCAAAAGCAAACGTGAGATTTTCAATGCCGTGATAGATAACGAATCGGAGCAGCTTCTGATTGGTCTTCGCGTTATTCTTGCAAAGCCGATTTCTCCTGAAGAGAAGCTTCAGGAATATGTTGGGTGCCGTCTTCAGACAATGCGCGAGATTGTGTCGCGTAACGGATCTTTGAGGGCAGGATTCTTCAGGGATGTAAGGAAAGTGGATAGGGCGCGTGCCATTATTGCCAGAAAGGAGGCGGCTCTATTGATGGATATATTGCACGAGGGCATTGAATCAGGAGATTTTAGAATAAAGAATGTAAAGGAATGCGCATTGGTGATTGTAAATGCCATTCATGGGCTTGATGTCCCTTATATTCGTGATAGTCTCTCCCAATATGGTTTGGGCGATGAGAATATAAAGAAGGTTATTGCAGATCTTATTCTGAATGGGATTATGGCAAGATGATAAGTGATGAGTAGAGACAGTTTTCATTATAGTTATGAAAGTTTAAAACTTACCATAAACTGAAAACTGAAAACTAAAAACTGAAAACTAAAAAACTAAATATATGTATATTAACTCAATGGGCATATATGTGCCGCAAGGAAGGGTGTCTAATGAGCATTTTCTGAATGTGAACGGGCTTACATCCGAATGGATTGAGCAACGCACCGGAATAAAGACACGCTCCAAGGTGGCTCCTGATGAAAACGTTGATACGATGGCTATTGCAGCTATTGAAGACGCTCTTAAGAACCTTCCATATGACGTGAAGGAGGTTGGATTGATTGTCGCAGCCCATTATTGTGTTTATGACACTGTTGCCACAACTGCTCATAAGGCGCAGAGACATTTCGATATTCATGGTGCCAAGGCTGTCTATGCATCTTCCGCATGTTCTTCGTTTATCAACGGATTGGAGATTGTCGAAGGATATTTCGCTATGGGCAAGGCAGATAAGGCTCTTTTAATTTGCAGCGAGCATAATACGTATTATTCGAACGAGTCTGATCCTAAAAGCGGTCATCTTTGGGGAGATGCCGCCGTAGCATATTTTGTTTCCAAAGATAGGCAGAGTGAAAAGGACTTGAAGATACTTGACGTATACACCGAAGGGCTTGGAGATCTCGGTAAAGGTCCAGGCGGTGTTTGCTTACGTCCTAAAGAGGATGGCATAACGATGCCCGATGGCAGAGACGTGTTCATCCATGCGTGCCGCTATATGATCCATGCGTTGAATAATTCCTTGGAGAATGCAGGATTGAAAAGGGAAGACATATCTAAGTTTATATGCCATCAGGCGAATAAGAGGATTGTGGCTCAAGTGGCACATCAGCTCGATATGGGGATGGATCGTTTCATCAATAATATCGAAGAACTTGGAAATACCGGATCTGCATCTGCCGCCCTTGTTCTCGCGCAGAATGCGGATGATATAAAAGCCGGTGAGAAAGTTGCACTTATGGTATTTGGAGGAGGTTATTCCTGCGGATGTTTCATTGTAGAGAAATGAAGCACCCATTTTTAATAGCTTCTTAATCATAATTGCATTTTAAATTGAAAATTGAAACAAGTGTTAACAACCATTAATATGAAACTACTTGAAGGAAAGACAGCGATCGTAACAGGCGCTGCAAGAGGAATTGGCAAGGAGATTGCCTTGAAGTATGCATCCGAAGGATGTAATATCGCATTCACTGACCTTGTGATTGACGAGAATGGCAAGAAAACTGAGGAAGAGATTGCCGCTTATGGTGTAAAATGCAAAGGATATGCTTCCAATGCGGCAGACTTTGCAATTACTGAGAAAACGGTGGAAGAGATTAAGGCTGACTTCGGTCGCATAGACATACTCGTTAACAATGCCGGTATAACAAAAGACGGTCTGATGTTACGCATGACAGAGCAGCAGTGGGATGCCGTGATAGCGGTTAACCTTAAGTCCGCTTTCAACTACATTCACGCCGTGCTTCCTATAATGATGCGTCAGAAATCAGGTTCTATCATTAACATGGCATCTGTGGTGGGTGTTCATGGAAACGCAGGACAGTCTAATTATGCTGCATCGAAGGCTGGTCTTATAGCCCTTGCGAAGAGCATTGCTCAAGAGGTTGGATCACGCGGCATCCGCGCAAACGCTATCGCTCCCGGATTTATCGAGACTGCAATGACGGAGGCACTTCCGGCAGAGGTTCGTGAAGAATGGTGTCAGAAAATACCGTTGCGTCGTGGCGGCAAAGTGGAGGATATCGCCAATGTTGCAACGTTCCTCGCATCCGACATGGCAGGTTATGTAACCGGCCAGGTGATTCAGGTCGATGGCGGCATGAATATGTAATTGGAGTTCGCTTTGATGAAGAAATATGCAGTGATTGTCGCCGGCGGGGATGGAAACCGCGCCGGCGGCTCTGTTCCTAAACAGTTCCAATTGTTGGGAGGAATCCCGATGTTGTGGTGGTCGGTCAGGGCATTTTACGAAGAGGATCAAGACACGAAGATTATCCTTGTCCTCCATCCCGGTTTTTTTGATGACTGGGATATCATGCATTCCGAATTGCCGGATGAGGACAAGCGTATCAATGTGCATATTAGCTGTGGCGGACGTTCGAGACTCGAATCTGTCAGGAACGGTCTCATGTCTGTTCCTGAAGACGAAGAGGGATTGGTGGCTATTCATGATGCTGCCCGTCCTCTTGTGACTCCGGAATTGATTGCACGGGGATGGGAGGCGGCGCAAAGATATGGGGCGGCGGTTCCCATGACAGCCATGACTGATTCGATAAGGCATATTGAAGGAGAGGGAAGTGAAGCTGTCGCACGTAAAGATTATGTAAAGGTGCAGACTCCGCAGGTGTTTGATGCCGCTTTGTTGAAATCGGCATATGACCTCCCGTTGAATCCTGATATGACAGATGATGCATCGGTTGTAGAAGCTGCCGGACATAAGATTTCATTATTCGAAGGTTCTCCATACAATATGAAGGTTACCGATCCTTTGGATATAAAGATCGCTGATCTGATATTAAGAAGCTTCTAAACAATCCTAAATATTCATGGGGTTGGAGAAATAAAACAGCACATGTCATTCCTTGATATTGACATAAAATATCTCAAAGGTGTTGGCGACAAGCGAGCCAAACTCCTGGATGCCGAACTTGAAATCCGCACGTTTGGCGATTTGTTGTATACTTTCCCTTACCGGTATGTTGATACGAGTCGTTTTTATAAGATTTCGGAATTTTCGGGAGAGATGCCTTCTGTTCAGGTATTGGGAAGGTTTGTTGGCTTTTCTACAGAAGGCGAAGGGCTGAAGCAACGTCTTAAGGCTTCGTTTTATGATGGAAGCCGGTTTATGGAAGTTGTATGGTTTTCCAAAGTCAGTTTCTTTAAGACTGCCTATCAGCCGGGCGTGGCATATATATTATTCGGGAAGCCAACGCAATTTCGTGATGTATGGCAGATGTCGCATCCGGAGGTGAGTGCATATGACGCAACAAAACCGCCTGAAGGCTTCCGGGGAGTTTACTCGATTCCCGACAAACTTCGTAAAAGGGGATACTCTACGAGATTATTGTCTGACCTTGCAAAGAATCTGTTTGGCAATGCGAGGATCAGGGAGATAGGGGAGACATTGCCCGAGGAAATAATGAAAAGGTATTCGCTGATGCCGATTCTGGATGCCTTGTTTAACCTTCATTTCCCTCAGAGTCCTGATAAATTGCAGAAAGCTCGCGAACGCATGAAGTTCGAAGAGCTGTTTTATCTACAGCTTCATATACTGCGCTACTCGCGGGAGCGGGGTAGGCGTATCCGCGGGCATGTGCTCTCTCGTATAGGGGATTTTTTTAATTCCTATTATAATGAGCATATACCTTTTGATCTTACCGGGGCGCAGAAACGGGTGCTTAAGGAGATCCGTAACGATATGCGTACCGGCAGACAAATGAACCGTCTTTTGCAAGGAGACGTAGGTAGCGGAAAAACCATGGTTGCGTTCATGACAATGCTCATGGCTGTCGATAATGGTTTCCAGTCGGCAATCATGGCACCGACAGAGATCCTTGCCTCGCAACATTATGAGACGATTCGCGAATGGGGAGCAAAAATCGGTTTGAGGGTTGAGCTTCTCACAGGAAGCACCCGCTCGAAGGCAAGGAGGGAGATTCATGAAGGGTTGCTTTCCGGTGATATAAATATAATAGTAGGGACGCATGCGCTCATAGAAGATAATGTTCAATTCCGGAACCTCGGTCTGACAGTTATCGATGAGCAGCATCGTTTCGGTGTTGCCCAGCGTGCCAAGATGTGGAAGAAGAGTTCTGTCGCTCCCCATGTTCTCGTGATGACTGCCACGCCGATTCCGCGCACCCTCGCGATGACTGTGTATGGAGACCTTGATGTGTCTGTGATTGACGAACTTCCTCCCGGAAGAAAACCTGTGCAGACCTATCTTAAATTCGATAATGCCCGGATGGAAGTCAATCAATTGATTAATAGGGAGCTTAATTCGGGGCGTCAGGTCTATATCGTGTATCCGCTCGTAAAGGAAAACCCAAAATTGGAACTTAAGAGTGTGGAGCAGGGTCTTGAGAGGGTCCGGGGTATGTTTCCCGATGTTAAGGTCTGCATGGTCCACGGTCAGATGAAACCTGCGGAGAAAGATTATCAGATGGAACAGTTTGTAAGTGGCGCGGCGCGTATACTTGTAGCCACTACTGTGATTGAAGTTGGTGTTAATGTGCCGAATGCATCTGTAATGTTGATTGAGAATGCAGAAAGGTTCGGTTTGTCCCAGCTGCATCAGTTGCGTGGCAGGGTAGGCAGGGGGGCAGACCATAGCTACTGCATACTTATGACCAAACACAACATATCGGGCGACACGCGCAAGCGTTTAAGTATCATGACGGAGACTTCAGACGGATTCCTTATTTCAGAAGCTGATATGAAAATGCGTGGTCCCGGTGATATGGAGGGAACCCAACAGAGTGGAATTGCGTTTAATTTAAAGATGGCGAACCTTGCGAGCGACGGACAGATACTGAATATCGCGCGTCAGGGTGCCGAAGCTGTGCTCAATGCGCATCCAGAGCTTGTAGAAGCACCGAACGCAGGTGTTGAACAATATAAAGGGGAAGATTTGTTCCTGTCGCAGGCTTCTCTATCGATTGTGAGGAACGAATTGCGAACCCGTTTTTCAAAAGCTTACGACTGGTCTCAGATCAGTTGAAAGCAAGTTATATAAGTAACAAAAATTAATGCGCATATAAAACGCCGTTATTTTTGAGATGTTTTTGCCGCGTAAAGAAGGAACATATAAACATATGCTACTGAATTACAAGGTAAAGCAGCAAAAAAAAGAACAAGTTTTATAGTGCAAGATTTCATTACTTAAATATATCGATTAATTTACTGAAGTTGTTTAAACGACTTCATTTACTCACATATATGAGGGAAAAAGAATTTCTTCCGTTAGTTGAAGAAAAGTTAGGAATAAAGGAGTTGAATCCGATGCAGAGACAGATGATGGCTCAAGCTTCGGAATCACGAGATATAATATTGTTGTCACCTACCGGCTCGGGAAAGACATTGGCTTTTATTTTGCCTATGTTGAAAATACTCAAGCCTTCAACAGGCAGGGTGCAGGCAGTTGTGGTTGCTCCATCGCGTGAGCTTGTGATTCAGATATCGCGGATTGTAAACCAGATTGCAGCCGGATTTAAGGTTACTCAACTTTATGGTGGTCACAAGGTGGAGGATGAAGTCAATTCACTTTCGGCAGGGGCGGATATAATCGTTGCCACTCCCGGTAGGCTGCTTGATCATGTGAACCGGCGCAATATAGATGTCCTTCCTACACGCATTCTGGTTCTTGACGAGTTTGATAAGTCGTTGGAGCTTGGTTTTGAGAAGGAAATGAAGAAAATTGTAGGACGTCTGAAAAACGTGAGCCGTTATATTCTAACTTCCGCTACGCGTGCCGACATCCTTCCGGAGTTTCTTCAGCTGAACAATCCTGTTACTATGAATTATCTTGACGATAATAAGGAATTGCATTCACGTTTGCGTGTTCATCGGGTAGATTCGGATATTAATGATAAACTTGATTCCCTTGCCGCCTTGCTGACTCATCTCGCAAAAGGGGGAAGGCATGAACGTTCCATCATTTTCGTGAATTATCGTGAAAGCGCGGAGAGGGTGGCAAGTTATTTGAGCAAACGTGGGTTCCCGGTTGTTTTATATCATGGGGCGCTCGATCAGCATGAGAGGGAAACGGCAGTGGCAATGTTTAACAACGGCAGTCGTCCGCTTCTTGTGGCAACCGATCTTGCCGCCCGTGGTCTTGATATCGAAAACGTGAAATCTATCATTCACTATCATCAAGCGTTGACACCGGAGACATACACTCACCGCAATGGACGCACGGCGCGTGTAGACCGTCAGGGAGACGTGTATGTGCTTGTGGGACCGAAAGAGGATGTGAAAGAGTTTACGGACTTTGACGACTCCATATTTCCTGATGCTGAAGCCGGCAGACCTGATGCTCCGGAATATCATACCATCCGTTTTTCGGCAGGAAAGAAAGAGAAACTTTCAAAGGGAGACATTGTAGGATTCCTTGTAAAAGAGGGAGGTGCCGATGCTAAAAATATCGGAAAGATCGATGTTTACGACCATTACTCCCTCGCGTCTGTGCCCTATTCTGATGCAGATGAAATATTGGAAAAGGTAAAGGGGAAGAAGATCAAGGGAGAGAAAAGATTGATTTCTCTTTTGTGACTATGAAGATTATTTGCTAACTTTGTAGTTTGAAAATGAACTCAATTGAATGATTCTATGAAATATGGGCACTTATGTCCTGTTGGGTTCATGATTTTGTATTTTCTATATAGAGAGGTAAAAAAAGAGATAACATAAAATTAATCGATTATAACTATGAGCAAGACAAAGAAATTTCTGACGTGCGACGGTAACCAGGCCGCTGCGCATATCAGTTATATGTTTAGCGAAGTAGCTGCCATCTATCCGATTACTCCGTCATCAACAATGGCTGAGTATGTGGATGATTGGTCAGCAGCCGGACGTAAAAACATTTTCGGCGAGACAGTATTGGTGCAGGAGATGCAGAGTGAAGGGGGAGCGGCAGGTGCTGTTCACGGTTCATTGCAGGCAGGTGCCCTGACCACTACCTACACAGCATCGCAGGGTCTTCTTCTGATGATTCCTAACATGTATAAGATTGCCGGAGAATTGCTGCCCTGTGTTTTCCACGTATCTGCGCGTACTCTTGCTTCTCACGCGTTGAGCATCTTTGGAGACCATCAGGATGTAATGTCTGCGCGTCAGACCGGTTTCGCTATGTTCTGTGAAGGTTCCGTTCAAGAAGTGATGGATCTTTCGGCAGTAGCTCACCTTTCGTCAATAAAGGGTCGTGTGCCGTTCGTAAACTTCTTCGACGGCTTCCGCACTTCTCATGAGATTCAGAAGATAGAGGCACTCAGCGAAGAGGATCTTGCTCCGCTGCTCGACCGCGAGGCTCTTGCCGAGTTCCGCCAGCGTGCCCTCAACCCCGACAGCCCTGTTGCACGCGGTATGGCTGAGAATCCTGACGTATTCTTCCAGCACCGTGAGGCAAGCAACCCATATTATGATGCAATCCCTGAAATTGTTGAGAATTACGTTAAGGAGATCAACAAGATCACAGGTCGCAATTATGGTCTGTTCGATTATTACGGAGATCCCGAGGCTGACCGCGTTATTATCGCCATGGGTAGCGTTACGGAATGTATAAAGGAGACTATTGACCATCTTCGTGCCAACGGCGAGAAGGTTGGTGTTGTATGCGTGCACCTTTATCGTCCTTTCTCCGCGAAGCATTTCCTTGCAGCTGTTCCAGCTACAGCAAAACGCATAGCCGTGCTTGACCGCACTAAAGAACCCGGTGCTAATGGCGAGCCGCTTTATCTTGATGTCAAAGACTGCTTCTATGGCAAGGAGAATGCTCCCCTTATCGTTGGTGGTCGTTATGGTCTCAGCTCAAAAGATACTACTCCGGCTCAGATCGTTGAGGTTTATGACAATCTTAAGCTTGCAGAACCGAAAAACCATTTCACTATCGGCATCGTAGATGATGTTACATTCCATTCCCTCCCTGTAGGTCCCGAGATCAATGTCGGAGGTAAAGGTATGTTCCAGGCTAAGTTCTATGGTCTTGGTGCTGACGGAACAGTGGGCGCTAACAAGAACTCGGTTAAGATTATCGGTGACAATACCAATAAGTATTGCCAGGCATATTTCGCTTATGATTCAAAGAAATCCGGTGGATTCACTTGTTCTCACCTCCGTTTCGGTGACGAGCCCATCCGCTCAACATATCTTGTGAACACTCCTAACTTCGTGGCTTGCCACGTTCAGGCATACCTTCACATGTATGATGTGCTTCGCGGACTTCAGCCCAACGGAACATTCCTTCTCAACACAATCTGGGAAGGCGAGGAGCTTGCCAAGAATCTGCCCAATAAGGTTAAGCGCTATCTTGCCAAGAATAATATCACCGTATATTATATCAACGCATCCAAGATCGCTCAAGAGATAGGTCTCGGCAATCGTACGAACACCATCCTTCAGAGTGCGTTCTTCCGTATCACGGAGGTTATCCCCGTGGATCTTGCTGTTGAACAGATGAAGAAATTCATCATGAAGTCTTATGGCAAGAAGGGTGAGAACATTGTCAATATGAACTATGCGGCGGTTGATCGCGGTGGTGAATATCATAAACTTGATGTTGATCCGGCATGGAGCAATCTTGAGGATGAAGCTGCGGCTGCTACTGATGCACCTGAGTTTATCACTAACGTTGTTCACACTATAAATGCTCAGGATGGTGATCTCCTGCCGGTGAGCACATTCGCAGACCGTGCAGACGGCACATGGCAGCAGGGTACAGCTACTTATGAGAAACGTGGAGTGGCAGCTTTCGTTCCCGAGTGGAATCCCGAGAACTGTATCCAGTGTAATAAATGTTCTTATGTTTGTCCTCACGCTTGCATCCGTCCGTTTGTCCTGACACCGGAAGAGGCTTCTGCAGCTCCCTTCGGCGAGGAACATTCGATTCCTGCAATTGGCAAGACATTCACAGGAATGCGTTTCGTTCAGCAGGTTGACGTCCTTGACTGTCTCGGCTGTGGAAACTGTGCAGATGTTTGCCCCGGCAAGAAAGGTGAGAAAGCGCTTAAGATGGTTCATGAAGAGAGTCAGCTTCCCCAGCAGGAGAATTGGGATTGGCTTATCAAGAATGTCAAAAACAAGGCAGATCTTGTTGATATCACTCTCAATGCCAAGAACAGTCAGTTCGCTCAACCTCTCTTCGAGTTCTCAGGTGCTTGTTCAGGTTGTGGTGAAACTCCATATTTGAAGCTTATATCTCAGCTCTATGGTAATCATCAGATGGTTGCCAACGCTACCGGTTGTTCTTCGATCTATTCAGGTTCAGTTCCTTCAACACCTTATACAACAGACGAGAACGGACATGGTCCGGCTTGGGCTAATTCACTCTTTGAGGATTTCTGTGAGTTCGGTCTCGGAATGTATCTCGGATATGAGAAGATGCGTGCACGTCTTGAGGATATAAGCAAGAAACTTGAGGGTGACGAGAATGCTCCTCAGGCGCTTCGCGATGCAGCCAAAGCATGGTATGAAAACCGTGACGATGCCAAGATGTCTCATAATCTCGGATATGAGTTCGCTGAAGAAGCTAAGAAACATGCCGATAAATGTGAAACTTGCGCAACGATCGTGAACCTCCGTCATTACCTGACTAAACGCAGCCAGTGGATTATCGGTGGTGACGGCGCAAGCTATGATATCGGTTTCGGTGGTCTTGACCATGTGATCGCTTCCGGCAAGAATGTTAACATCCTTGTGCTTGACACTGAGGTTTATTCCAATACCGGTGGTCAGTCTTCCAAATCTACTCCTATCGGTGCAATAGCTAAGTTTGCGGCTGCCGGTAAGCGTATCCGCAAGAAAGACCTCGGTCTGATTGCAACCACATATGGTTATGTTTATGTAGCCCAGATTGCTATGGGTGCTGATAATGCCCAGACGCTTAAGGCTATCCGCGAGGCGGAAGCTTACGACGGTCCTTCATTGGTTATTGCTTATGCTCCTTGTATCAACCATGGTATCAAGAAAGGTATGGGTAAGAGCCAGGAAGAGGAGAAGGATGCTGTAGAATGTGGCTACTGGCACCTCTGGCGTTATAATCCGGCTCTCGAGAATGAAGGCAAGAATCCATTCTCTCTCGACTCTAAAGAACCGGATTGGAGCAAGTTTGAAGACTTCTTGAAAGGGGAGGTTCGTTTTGCTTCGCTTTCAAAGATGTTCCCGCAGGATGCCGATGAACTCTTCAAGGCTGCAAAAGCTAATGCTCAATGGCGTTACAATAACTATAAGCGTCTGTCGCTCCAGAATTGGGGTACAGATCCCGAGCTTACAGCTGAAGAGGAAGACCTTCGCAAGTAATTTCACATACTTACAATAATACAGGGGGCAGGATCAAATCCTGTCCCCTGTATTATTGTAAGTATGTTGTAAGTGTCTGAATCCTTTTCAATTCGGAAAAAGGTTGCGTGACCAGCGTGCAAGGTTGCCGGTGCGTCGGGCAACGTCGAGAATGGTGAAGCGACGCCTTATGCGTTGTGCGCGAATTGCACTTTGTCTCAGTCGCTCACGCGAAATGCCTATATGCTCCGGGAGGGTAGGTGCTGCCACCGCTTCCAACGAGGTTCTTAACTGTGCGTATGGAATCAGTTGGTGGTTTAGCTTTTCCTTGATTTCCTGCCAATTGTTTTTTAACAAGCTCAAATGTTGGCGAAGTTCATCCTTGTCGACATATTTCGCTTCCATTTCAGTCTCTCCGATGTTGGGGAAGTCTGTATCTTTGAACATCTCGCGAGTTTCTTTTTTTACATCGTCCAATGTAGGCCAGAGGTTTATACATTGATCGATGTCAAGTTTAGAGAAGTCTTCGGCAAGCATCTGTTCGTAGAGCGCTGTAGTAGCCAATGTGCCTATAGCTACCTGAAAGCCGTGTGAAGGGGTAATTCCGTTCATTTTGTGATGCTCCATGTTCCACAAATGGGAGAATTGATGTTCCGCACCGCTTGTAGGGCGGCTTGATTTGTGTATCTGCATGGCTAATCCTCCCAAAAGCAATCCTTCCATCAGATGGTATAGAGCCTTGCGGTTGCCGGAACGTAGTCCTTCCGGATCTGATAAGGCGGACTTGAGCCCTTTTTGCACTGTGTTGAAAGCTACCGTGTCTATTGTTTCTATGCCTAATGCATCTGCAAGAATCCAGTCGGCACCCGCAGTGACTTTGGCAAAAAGGTCAGCATAACCGCTGGCTGTTATTTTCTCAGGGGCTTTAGATATTATGTCTATATCGGCGATGAATCCTAAGGGAGCCGGACATGAGAAACTTTGTTTAGTTCCATCCTTTATTATTGATGCACCGTAAGCCGTGTATCCGTCCATGGATGCAGCCGTGCCTACGGATATGTATCGTCTGCCAACGTGGCATGACGATAGCTTGACAAGGTCGTTTATCGTGCCCAGTCCCACGGCTACTGCTACAGCATCGGTAGCGTTCAGCCTGTTGTCAAGCTGTTCGATAAAGCTCCATTCGGAATGAAGGGATGGATCGGTGAAAATGAACGGCTCATCCGGAAACATGCCGTCAGATTCAAAAAGCGATTGAAGTCTTTCCCCGGCAATCTGCCAGGTAATAGGGTCTGCTATTATCACAGGCCGTTTTCCCGCGAATAGTTGTTTGAACATCGCGGGAGTCTTAACAATCACACCGTCTCCAATACTCAGTGCTTTCGTATCGGAAGCACGAGACAGTATGTCCTCTATTTTCATTAGTTTTAATATCGGTGTATAGGTACCTATCTGGAAGCAAATTTACAAAAAAAATAGAGAAAATGAAAAATATTGTTGAGTTTAGTTTTCGGTTTTCAGTTTTCGGTTTTCAGTTTTCAGTTTTCGGTTACAGACTAGTGTATATGCTATGTCTATACATCAGGATTTGGTTATAAACAAAATAAAAAGCCATTACATGTTTCGCTCTCACACCATTTCATACCTAAGCCGGTTCATACCTAAGCCGGCAATCTAATAGGGGGAGGTAAAAACCGAAAACCGAAAACTGAAAACTTCAATCCTTCATACCTAAGCCGGCAATCTAATAATGGGAGGTAAAAGCTGAAAACTGAAAACCGAAAACTGAAAACTTCAATCCTTCAAATAATACTGTATCGAGGAAACAACCCGTACCCGTTTTATATAGGGGGTGTATTGGTCACGGTCTTCAATGGTGAATTGACCTTGAGATGCAGTCTTGATCTTGCCAAGCTTACTTTCCGAATCTTCTGCAAACTTGTTTGCAGCTTCACGTGCATTTTTTGTAGCTTCGGCTATCATGGCGGGCTTTACTTTGTTCAGGTCGGTAAATTCGTAGAGTGTCTGATAGTTGTAGTCTCCGGCAACAACGGCGATGCCCTGCTGCAAGAGCTGGGTTTGTTTTTCCATCAGTTTGTTAATTTTCTCCACTTGGGAAGAGGTAACCACGACCACGGTCGTTACTATATATCGATATGGAACATTCTGGTTTCCATATCTGTCTGCCTGAATGTCGTTAACCTGAGGAGCATTGACAGAATATTCGCTTTCGGATATTCCATTGGATTTTAGGAATGACGTGATGGCATTGTTTGTTGATTCTATCTGGCTATATAAGACGGTAAGATCATTGCCCATTGATTTTGAAACTATTGGCCAGGTCACTTTGTTTGCCTTGAACTCACGCTCACAAAGTCCACGCACAGTCACTACCCGCTGGTTTGAGGATATTCCACCGAGCCCGTTGCGGATGAAAATGCCGAGTAGGGTGATACCCAAGGCTATCAATAACGCCGGCAATACTTTAGAAATGATCGGGCAACCCGATGCCGAGGAGCAAGTTTTTCCGTTATCCATAATAATTAATTTTGAATTATTGAGATTTATAAATTGAAGTCAACTGAAGTCATCTTGACTTCAGTTTCTTAGTTACTTCATCATTCCAAAGATAATACTTATTCTGTCAATATAACAACAAAGTTGTTGATTTTTCGAAAATTCGATAAAATTTTGTAATTTTGCGAGTAAATATTGAAAATCATGCTTGATAAGATTAATGCATTAAAAGAAGAGATTAGCGCATCCGTGGCTTCCAATCTTCAGGAAGTTGAGGAACTGCGTATTAAATATTTGAGCAAAAAAGGCAGCATTTCGTTGCTTATGGCGGATTTCCGCACAGTCCCGGCAGAGATGAAACGGGAGTTGGGGCAGAAGATCAACGAATTGAAGAATTTTGCAACAGAGAAGATTTCATCGCTTAAAGACAGTTTTGCAGCTGCCGGAGATTCCGATGCCGAGGCGCTTGACCTCACTCGCACTGCCACTCCATATGAGCTGGGAACGCGTCATCCTCTTTCAGTTGTGAAGAATGAGATGCTTCGCATTTTTGCCGGAATGGGTTTCACGATTGCGGAAGGGCCGGAAATTGAAGATGACTGGCATGTATTCGAGTCGTTGAATTTCCCTCCTGATCATCCCGCACGCGATATGCAGGACACATTTTTCATATCACGCAACCCTATGGATATACTTCTGCGCACTCACACCTCTTCGGTGCAGACCCGCGTGATGGAAAATACTCAGCCCCCGATCCGTATAGTTTGTCCCGGACGTGTATACCGTAATGAAGCGATATCTGCTCGTGCTCACTGCTTTTTCCATCAGGTAGAAGGGCTATATATCGACAAGAACGTGTCATTTGCAGATCTTAAGCAAGTGCTTCTCGGTTTCGCGCGCCAAATGTTCGGTCCTGAAACTAAAATACGCTTGCGTCCCTCTTATTTCCCCTTTACAGAGCCTTCTGCCGAGATGGACATCTCCTGTGACATCTGTGGAGGAAAAGGTTGTGCCTTCTGCAAGGGAACGGGTTGGGTTGAGATTCTTGGTTGCGGCATGGTCGATCCCAATGTGCTTGAGGCTTGTGGTATAGATTCTTCTGTATATTCCGGATATGCATTCGGAATGGGTATTGAAAGGATTACCAACCTTAAATACAAGGTCAAAGACCTTCGTATGTTCAGTGAGAACGATGTGAGGTTCCTTCGAGAATTTGAATCAGCAAGATGACGATAAAACAAAGATATGAAGGCATAATCTCCATTTTCAAGGAGATTATGCCCGAACCTAAGACGGAGTTGCATTATGACACTCCGTTTCATCTTTTATTGGCGGTGATACTATCCGCTCAGTGCACCGACAAACGTATCAATATGGTTACTCCAGCCTTGTTCGAACGTTTCCCGGATCCAGAATCTCTTGCCATCTCAAATGAAGAAGAGGTGTTTGAATATATAAAAAGTGTTACCTTCCCTAATAACAAAGCCAAACACATTATTCGGGCGGCAAGAGTTTTGATTGAAGAGTTTGGAGGCGAGATGCCCACGGATATTGACAACTTGATGAAACTGCCCGGTGTAGGGAGGAAAACCGCCAACGTTATGCTGTCCGTGGTCTGGAATAAAGCCGCGATGGCGGTGGATACCCATGTTTTCCGTGTCAGCAACCGTTTGGGATTGACAAATAATTCGAAGACCCCTCTTGAAACGGAGAAAACATTGGTTAAATATATTCCTGAAGAATTGATTTCTACAGCCCATCACTGGCTTATCCTTCATGGCAGATACGTATGTAAGGCGCGTCGCCCGGATTGTCTGGATTGTCGCTTGAAAACTTATTGCAAGACTTATGGATCAGATTCGCGCCAGGCTTTGTAGCTGAGCCGGTTTTCGGCGGCATGGCGTTTTTTACGTTCAGCGCGTCTGAAAGTAAGGCGTTTGCATATGCGGAATATGTTTTTCCGTAGTATCTGGTCAATGCAATAGCGTCCCGGTCCGGTGATTGCAAGGATAAGGAACATCAAAGCCAATGCAACGGGAGCTATGTTGCCGGATAACATTTCCGGTACTTGAACCAAGGAATGGAATCTAAATATTGAAACTGTGGCGATATATGCATACAGTGCAAAACCGGAAAGAGAGGCGATACGTGCGAAAAAACCTAAGAATATCATGCTTCCGGCTATTATATTGAACACCGATATGGCGGGCGGATAAATGTCAGTCTCTTTCATTATGCATATAGCGCCTGTCGTTACCAACAATACGGCAACAAGACACCTTATGAGCAACAGCTTTGTCGACCCGGCGGTTGTTGCGGTTTTGCTGATGCCGAATATTGCATTCCATACGGTTTTAAAACGGGGGGTGTGAATCGCGAGAGATACGGGGCGGCATGTGCGCGCCACCCGCGCTATAAATTCTGAATTGATAGCGCCTAAAGTCTTTTTGCCCGGATTCACGGATATAACTTTTACGTCTGTCATAGCGAAATCTCCTTTCTTCATCAATAACAATGAATTAGAAATCAATGTTCAATAACATTTGGCAAAAAGCTTTGTTACTTGGGGATATTTTTGTAAATTCGCAATATCATGAATAGATTAGGAAAATTGTATTTTCGGTATGGCACGATGGGGTCTGCAAAGACCGCTTTGCTGCTTACTACTGCATATAATTTCGAGGAGAGGGGAATGTCTTACCTCTGTTTCAAACCCTCGATCGATACCCGGGAGAAAAAGAACGTGATCCGTAGCCGTATCGGTATCGAACGTGAATGCAAATGGATTTATCGCGACACAGACCTCTTTGTCCTTATACGCGACATGGTTGAGGTCTCGGGTCTTCATCCTGATTGGATACTTGTGGATGAGGCGCAGTTTTTATCTGCGGATCAGGTGGATCAACTCGCATGCGTTGTGGATACTTATGGTATAAACGTGATTTGCTACGGACTTCGCACCGATTTTCAGACCCGTCTTTTCGAGGGGTCCCGCCGTTTATTCGAAATTGCAGATTCAATTGATGAGATCAAGTCTACGTGTAATTGTGGCAGGAAAACGATTGTCAATGCCCGCATAGATTCTCGCGGTGAAATCATAACGGAAGGAGATCAGGTGGAAATTGGCGGGAATGACCGATATATATCCGTTTGCCGCAATTGCTGGAGAAATAAGAAAGTGGAGCAAAGCCGTAACGGGCAGTTGCCGTTGGATAGTTAGGATAGATTATGGAGGGGTTAACCTTAAATTTATAGCGATGGAAAAAGATAAGATTGATGCAATCATAAGATTGATCAAGAAGGAAGTGGTGCCTGCGATAGGCTGTACCGAGCCTGCTGCAGTGTCTCTTGCTGTGGCTAAAGCGACAGAGATGCTTGGCGAAGTTCCTGAAAAAATATCACTTTCACTTAGTGGCAATATCATAAAGAATGCCATGGGTGTCGGCATTCCGGGCACGGGCATGATCGGTTTGCCTATTGCCGTGGCGCTGGGTGCGTTGATCGGCAAGTCGGAATATGGGCTCGAAGTGTTGAAGGATGTTGATGAAGATGCTGTAAAGGCAGGCCGTGAATATATAGCTGAAAATAGGATTTTCATAAGTCACTGCCATGATGCGGTATCTAATTTGCATATTGATGTCAAGGTTGAGGCTTCCGGAAAGTATGCGAGGGCTATAATTTCCGGTTCACATCAGAATTTTATATATCTCGACAACAATAGGAATGTTCTCCTGAACAAGGGAGCATCTGCCGATGCGGGATCGTCTGCCGATGACGACATCCGTCTGGATGCGGAAACCGTGTACCGGTTTGCTATGGACGCACCTCTTGAGGATATTCGTTTCATTCTTGAGGCAAAGCGTCTCAATAGTGCTGCTGCGGATCTTGGATTGAAGGGCACATATGGTCATGCTCTTGGCGCCACAATGAATCGTGGTCATGGATTGATTGGCGATTCACCCTTGGAGCATATCATGGCTCTCACTTCCGCTGCATGTGATGCCCGGATGGGTGGAGCCCCTATAGCTGTTATGTCTAACTCCGGCAGTGGGAATCAGGGAATCACTGCTACGATGCCTGTTGTAAGTTACGCCAATGATATCAATGCTACAGAGGAGCAGACTGTTCGCGCTCTCGTATTAAGTCACCTCACAAGTATCTATATCAAACAGAGTCTCGGACGTCTTTCAGCTCTTTGCGGTTGTGTGGTCGCTTCTACCGGCGCTTCTGCAGGACTCGTGTATCTTATGGGTGGCGGTTTCAGTCATATTTGCGCAGCCATTAAGAATATGGTGGCTAATCTTACCGGCATGATCTGTGACGGAGCCAAACCTGCATGCGCAATGAAAATATCGTCGGGGGTATCAACGTCCGTGATGTCGGCTATGCTTGCAATGAATGATAAATGTGTGTCATCGAGTGAGGGTATTATCTGCGATGACATAGATAAAACGATCCACAATCTCACATCAATCGGGAGGGAAGCCATGCAGGAGACTGACAAGCTTGTTCTCCGGATAATGGTTGAGAAATAATGACTTCCGAAGAGTATCCGGACATAGTAATTAAGTGATCACTTGCTTAAATCTATTGTCTGCCTAAACAATACGGAGGGTGAACGGTGTTATTAATTATGAACTGAATTGGAGATGAAGATTTCCAATAAAAAGATAAAAGCTTCTAAATGAAGAAAACCATATTTACGGTAATATCAGCTGCTGCGCTTTCGATGTCTTTTGGAGCCTGCAATAAGGAGAGTAAGATAGAGATGAGTTTCCCTGAAAAATATGAAGGGAAAACTGTGGAAGTGATGAATTTTGCCGATTCCGTAGTGTTGGCATCTATGGTTATAACAGACGGAAAGGCATCATTTGTATCGGCAGAGAACGACTCCGTGCGTTTTCCTCTTTTCACTCAGATAGTAATAGACGGTCGGACCCGTGCATATTACATAATGGAAGAGGGAACCGCAATGTTGGCAGACTCAATGAGTGTGCCTTCCGGAACGCCGCTCAACGAACGTTTCTCATCCATGTTGTGCACTCTTGATTCGATTGAGAATCTTGATGACATGTCGTTATATCTTGATTATGTTGAAAAAGAGTATAACGACAATAAAGGGAACCCTATGGGGGAATATTTCGGTATAGAATGGCTCAAATATGCGGAACCTCTGCGTGTTGACAGTTTCCTTAACCGGTCGCCTGAAGGTTTCCGGGATAAGAAACGTGTAAAATATTATGAAGATTTTGCCCGTCATCGCGCCCAGACGGCTCCCGGCATGAAGTATACGGATTTCGAAGGGGAAACGGAACGCGGTGTCAGGAAGAAACTGTCTTCATATGTTAATCCCGGTAAATATACGCTTGTTGATTTCTGGGCGAGCTGGTGTCCTTACTGTATCAAGGAATTGCCTGATATGAAACAGCTTTATGCCGATTATAAAGACAAAGGATTTGAAATAGTAGGGGTTGCTGTGAGAGATAAGACTGATGACACGGCGGCAATGGTCAAGAAGCATGAACTCCCATGGCAAATTCTTTACAACACTCAGCGAGTGCCATACGACATATACGGCTTCTCGGGAATACCTCACCATATGCTGATCGGTCCTGACGGAGTGATTGTTAGCCGTGGTGAAAGCGTGGCGCAGATAAAGAGCCGTCTTGAACAGATTTTTGGAGAAGAATAGTGAAACCTCAAGGAATGGGAAATCGCTTCTATCTTCATAAATAATCCCGTATAACCCTGTGTAATTATATAAAATATTATGAAAGACAATGATAAGTCACTTAATTTATTGATTGAGCAATCAATAAAAAAGAATTGGGACAGTATGGCTCTCTCAGATATGGGAGGGATCAACTATCAATATAAAGATGTTGCGGAAACGATTGCAAAGTTGCATATAATGTTTCGTGCAGCAGGTGTGAAAAAGGGTGATCGTGTGGCGATATGTGGAAAGAATTCATCTAATTGGGTGGTTATTCTTTTGGCTTGCCTGACTTCGGGAGCCGTGGCTGTGCCGATCTTGCATGAGTTCAAGCCCGACACCGTTACTCACCTTGTGATTCACAGCGGAGCTAAACTTCTGTTTGTGGATGCTGCAATCTGGGAGAATCTTGATGAGAAGGCGATGCCTGACCTCGTTGGCGCGATCTATATCAGCGAATTTGGCATGCCTCTGTCCCGCAGTCAGAAACTCACAGAGACACGCAATAACATCAATGAATGTTTCGGCAAGGAGTTTCCATATGATTTCACCAGGGATGCCGTAAAATATATGGTGGATGAACCGGAGCAGCTTGCCGTGATCAATTATACGAGTGGCTCCACAGGAATGTCGAAAGGGGTGATGCTTCCTTATCGTTCGCTATGGAGCAATATCCGTTATTGCCTTGACAATATCGATTATCTCCATGCCGGAGACGGGATCGTGAACATGTTGCCCCTGGCGCATCTTTACGGCATGACCATTGAGGCGTTGCACCCCTTCTGTCAAGGATGCCATCTCAATTTCCTCACAAAGCTTCCTTCGCCCAAGGTTATTCTCAAGGCGTTTGAGGATGTTAAGCCCAAGTTGATAATCTCTGTCCCGCTGATCCTTGAGAAGATAATAAGGACAAAAGTATTCCCGATGCTTGAGAAGCCATTGATGAAGATGCTGTTGCATATCCCATATGTGGATGACCGTCTGCTTGCCAAAGTGAAGGAGAATCTTTTGCAGGCATTCGGCGGTCAGGTGCGTGAGGTTATTATCGGTGGCGCTCCTTTGAATCCGGATGTGGAAAAATTCCTTTATCGCATAGATTTCCCTGTCACGGTTGGTTATGGAATGACAGAGTGCGGACCGTTGCTGACTTATGCTCCCGCTTCTGAGGCGAAGCCTCATACTGTGGGCAGGTTGATGGACAGGATGGAATGTAGGATAGATTCCCCCGACCCCGCGCAGATCCCCGGTAATATATGGGTGAAAGGACCCAACGTGATGCAGGGATATTATAAGAATAGGAAAGCCACGGAAGAAGTGATGCCTGATAAATCAGGGTGGATGAATACAGGAGACATGGGTGTTATCGACGAGGACGGGTTCATTTCTATAATGGGTAGATCAAAGACCATGATCCTTGGACCATCCGGTCAGAATATTTATCCGGAAGAGATAGAGGCGAAACTCAATAACCTGCCTTATGTGGCGGAATCTTTGATTATTGACAATCATGGAGAATTGGAGGCACTTGTCTATCCCGATATGGAGATTCTTTTAAAAGAGAATATCGATCGCGAAAAGACTGAGAAAATCATGACCGAGAACCTTGAAACGCTTAATCAGGAACTCCCGTCATATAGTAAGGTCAAGAAGCTTAAGATAATGAACGAAGAATTTGAGAAAACGCCCAAACGTTCAATCAAACGTTTCCTGTATCAGCCATGACGAATGCCGAAGCATTGATTCAACTTGTAAGGTCGCTTTCTAAAAATGAAAAGAGAAGCTTCCGTTTAGGAAAAAAGAGCACTGCAGATTATATAGTGCTCTTTGATCTTATAGATAAGAATGAACTCATATCAGTTGAAGAACTTAAGGATGCTTTTGAGAAGTTGGACAAGGGTGCCGTGTTCAATGTCACGGTTACGTATCTTTACAAGCTTATTCTCGACAAACTTCTTGCACTGCGTCAGAATCAGGATGCTAACTATTCGCTCATGATGCAGATTCTCAAAGCGAAGATACTCTTTGAGAAATCAATATTTCCTGCGGCTCTTGAGATGCTATCCAAAGTAAAACAGGATGCAGAGCTGTTGGAGAGGAACGAGGCATTGATCATAGCTTCTCGTCTTGAATTGGATTGGCTGCAATATCTTAACATGCCGGGCATTTCGGAGGAAGAGCTTATAAACAAACATTATTTTCTTAATAATGCCCTGTCGAACCTGAGTAATCTTTATGAACAGTCATCGCTATATGAACTGCTCATGCACCGGACCATATTCAAGGGTTCGGCACGCTCCTCAAGGCAGAAGGATGCTCTTAATGACCTTGTTTTCTCCGAACATAATCTTGCCATGAAAGCATCCCGTAGTTTTGAGGCGCAGAAACGTCATCTACTTTTCCAGTCGGCATTCCTCATGGCAATTGGTGATGAGTTGTCGGCTTCGGATGTGCTTGAACAATTGAATAAATTGATGACCGGGTCACCGGCTCCTGAAAATCCGTTGTTTTATGTTGCAGTGCTTGAAAACATGCTTGAGAATCTTCGAGAAATGGGGCGTTATGACCAGATGCCGGCATTTATAGACAGACTGAGATCGGTTACGCATCCGTCGCATATGGTGGGCATGCATATCGAAGCATTGGTGGGGTTATACAGTCTGTTGCCTTTTGTGGACAGGGGGGAATTTCGTCTGGCAAAAGATCTTCTGGACAAATGTGAGGCATTGCAGCCTGCAGCCTTGGGTAAATTGAATCCGTCGATGGAATCCAAGGTATCGCTTTATGCCGCCCTTATCCATATAGGTTTGAAAGATTATAGACGTGCAAAGAAAACGCTTGTGACTGCCATGCTCAATAAAACCTGCGATTTGCCGATACACAGGATTCTAAGGATCACAAATCTTATTATACATCATAAGATGAATGATTCGGATTACATCTATTCGGAGGCACGTTCTATAAAAAGGGAGATTGCGAAGTCGGGGAAAGCATATCGTATGGAATCGCTAATTCTTGAAGTGGTAAGCAAAAGTTCATATGCGATGATGTCTTCACGCAAGAGGGAGCAGATATGGAAAAAAATAAAGCCACGTCTTGATGATATCCGTCAGGATGTGTTCGAAGGTCAGCTACTAAAGATATTTGATTTCTCGGCATGGATCGAATCCGAGATTCTTCGAACCTCTTTTGCCGAGACCCTTTGTCGCAACCTTTCAGACAATGTTTAAGCAGTTTCAGTTGTTTGTTAGTCTATTAATAAACTTTACGCATAAAAATAATACTGCCCCAATACTAATTATGGCGATATATGAACAATGTGGCAGCAAAGCATCTTTACCTCTACTTGAGAGGGCAGTATAATAAGCAAACCAGTTAAATAAGTCGAAAATTATCATACATGCGCAGATCATAACAGCCATGATGGATATTGACTCACGTAAAAATTTGTTATTTTTCAGGAGACTTCCTCTTTTTCGCAGAGTTACATTGCAGTTACCTGCAGGTTCTTTTTTTTGTAATAATAAAATAATTTTTTTAATGCATCTAAAACCAATAAACAGAAAGCAAAGGATATTAAAATAAAAAGAAGATATATAGGTTACATATACTATGTCTTCCCAAGAGTTTAAGTTTATCTTACTATGCGGTACATTGCTTATCCGTCCGTAAATCATATATACCATGCCAGTTATGCCGTAGATGCATAATAATGCAGAAGTACAAAATAAGACTATTTTTATAGTCGTTTTATATCGATCTTTTCCCATTTTATTACATTTATTTTCGTTTGGTATTTTTATTAATATAATTCCATAGATTCTAATAACAATGTTTCTTCAAATACTTGTACCATCTAAAAACGTGATACTATATTTTATTGAACCATTGTACCATAAAAAGATTAAATAACTTCATAGATAATACTTTAGTCTATTCATATTTTTTGAAATTTTTTTTATGAGGGTTATTATTACCAATATTGTACTATATATTATATCTATGCTTACTACTGTAAGCAGTATTCCAATAAATATGTTATATACAGAAATAGCGAGTAAAGTAAGATAAAGAGAAATATTAAACCATATATTAATTATACATATAATTATATATATAATTGATGCGTAAATAATTAATGCTAAAAATAAAAAATTAAATATGGACTGTTTATTTTTTTGTTTCAAAAAAACTTTAGAAGGATATTCTTTATAGAATAATCTTAGGGTATAATAAAGGATATTGGCAACCGATACAATACATGATAGATCGGAAGAGCACACGTCTGAACTCCAGTCACGCGATAGTATCTCG
>CASBHZ010000017.1 GCA_949123685.1 uncultured Bacteroidales bacterium
CTACACAAGGAGACACACTCTTTCCCTACACGACGCTCTTCCGATCTGCATGCAACCGCCTGCGCACAGTTGAACATTCCACTCGCCTTCCGCCCTCTCGCCTCTTCAATCCTGTCCATGGCAATTTTATAATTAATAATTTATAGTTAATAATTGGTGATCATGCACATATCATTTACTCAATAAATTTGATCACCTGCTTAAAATATAAAACGATCACGCTTTATATATATTTTCTTTTTATTATCGATCACTTACTATTATCGATCACTTACTTAATGAATGAGCGAACTACATTGATATGACTTTGTTTACAACAAAAAACGGAAAGGTGTATGAAGAAAACATTTATAATAATCTGCGGAGCGGTATCCACTCTTTTATTTTCATGTGAAAAGAAGGATGATAGTTTCAAAAACGATTTGTATCAGGAAATACGGTCAAGCAACAAGATCGTGTTTTCTTCCATGTCCATAACCAAAACAGCAAAACTGGAAAGCTCGGACTGGTATACAATCGGCAAACGCATTGCCGTCTATTCCTACGATTCATATATGAAAGCCTATATTGACCTGTCAATGCTTCAACCGGAAGACATTGTGTTCAATGATGATGACATGACAGTCAAAGTGACCTTACCTCCGGTACAGACTGAAATTTCCGGTCGTGATATGCAAATGCGCAAAGAATATGAAAACATAGGTCTGCTACGTAGCGAACTCGATTCTAAGGAAAGAGCGGAGATGAAGGAAAAAACAAACTCTTCATTCAAAAGAGAGATAGAAAATGATCCCGTCTTTAAAAAGCAGCTCATTGAATCAGCGAAACGAAAGGCGACAAAATATTTTGAAAACATATTCATGAATAGCGGATATACAGCCAATATCACTTTTAAATAGAATCAGCCATGTTCAGGATAGTAAAATTTTTAATAACAGCGGTGTTGATCACCATTGTTGCCGGAGTGATATATTTTTCTCTTAAACCCGAGGTGAAAAAGACAATCGAAGTGAGCAAGTCGCGAGTAAACGATATCGAAACCATGGCTCAACTTAGCGTGGTGGACATATATAGCGAAGTGCCCGTGCTGGACACAATCAATAACAAGGTTCTTTTCGGAGTGCAGAAACAGACCGGCAGCGTGTCTTTCGATCTTGAAAAAATAAAGGTCGACACTGTCGGCGACACCGTAAGAATAGTTTTACCTCCCGAAATAGTGGAAATATATGAATCCACCGAAGACAATTCATGGGAGGTGATAGACACCAAGAATATCGGTATACTTGGATTGTTGCGTAGTGACAAGTTAACCGACCGGGAGGAAAACCAAGTAAAAGCGAATATAAAGAAAAATTCAAAGAAACGTCTATACAGAACCGGGGTGATACGCCGTGCCAGATCGGAAGGTGCACGCAATCTCGAAGACCTCATGCAGAATGTCTACAGGAAGCCGGTAAAAGTTACAGATCCCACCCCCAACGGTGCATATTATGAAAAATATAAGTAAAAACCACCTGTTGATAACTTGTAGATAAGTGTCGAAAAACTGTTGAAAAAGCTGTTGAAAACTATATGATAACTTATACCTCAACATTTTAGGTTTTATCACTTATTTTTATAAGTCAACCCTTATTTTAATACGCAATATTATCTGTTGAATACTTTTTACACACTTTTCATCAGGGTTATCTACTATTCGGAGGTGGGTTTTCTACAGTTTTGAACCATCTTTACTGAAGAATTTATTAACTTTGCAATTATCTACAGGATGTCAATAAAGTTCACATTCGTTTGAAAATCAATGATACCACCTGTAGATAACATGATAATAAAGTTAGCTCAAAGTTCAATAACTCATATTTCCAAATTTTAGGCTAAAAAGTTATTGTTACTTATCTACACCATTTATTATTGTTGTTTAGTTTTTTTAATTAATTTGAATTTTATCTTAAAACTTAAAATAATAAAAAGCTCATGACACAAGAAGAGCTACGCGGAGAAATACTCCGGCTGAAGAAAGAGAAAAATGCGTTGATAATGGCTCACTATTATCAACGCGACGAGATACAGGAGATAGCGGATTTCATAGGCGACTCTTTGGCGTTGGCACGTCATGCCGCAAAGACGGACGCGGATATAATAGTAATGTGCGGAGTCCACTTCATGGGAGAGACTGCCAAGATACTTTGTCCCGACAAGAAAGTACTCGTGCCGGATATGGCTGCGGGATGTTCACTTGCCGACAGTTGTGATCCTGTAAAATTCCGCGAGTTTGTAGAGGCGCATCCCGACTATACTGTCATAAGTTATGTCAACACGTCGGCAGCCGTAAAGGCTCTTACCGATATTGTAGTCACTTCCGGCAACGCCCGCAAGATAGTGGAGTCCCTTCCCAAAGATGAAAAAATAATTTTCGGTCCCGACAAGAATCTGGGAGGGTATATAAATTCCGTTGCCGACAGGGACATGCTCCTGTGGCAGGGTGCATGTCATGTTCATGACCGCTTCTCGATAGATAAGATAATGGATATGAAACGTGAGCATCCTCTTGCAAAGATATTGGTGCATCCGGAATGCCGTCGCCCTTTACAGCTTATAGCCGACAAGGTGGGTTCCACAGCCGCGTTGCTTGATTTTGCAGAGAAGGATGAGGCTCCGGAATATATAGTTGTAACGGAAAGCGGAATCCTCTTTGAAATGCGTCGTAAATGTCCCGGCAAGCGTTTTCTTCCGGCTCCTGCAGAAGATTCGGAGTGTCAATGCAACGAATGTGACTACATGAAGCTGAACACCCTTGAAAAGGTTTATAAGGCTCTCCGCGATGAAGAGCCGGAAATCATAGTTGATGAAGAAATCGCAGCCAAGGCTATATTGCCTATTGAAAGGATGCTTGAATTAAGTTAGGAAGAAACTTTGGAAAGGAAGAAAAAGAATATAATAGAATTGTCGAATTGTTCGGTGGCTGAATATAAAGGTTTGAAGAAACTACCTTTGAAAGTGATCACCGACAATGTGCGATCGATGTATAATATCGGAGCTATTTTCCGCACCTCCGATGCCTTTTTAGTTGACGAGATTATCCTTGGAGGCATTTCGGGATGTCCCCCGCATCCGGAGATTGCCAAGACGGCGTTAGGAGCAGAGGAGACCGTGAAATGGCGTCATGTAGACGATCCTGTGGCTGCTGCCGCCCAGTTGAAGAAAGATGGATGGAAGATATGCACCCTTGAACAGACACATAACAGCACGCCTCTTGACGTGTTTTCTCCGCAGAAGGGAGACAGGTATGTGTTGATCGTAGGCAATGAAGTGGAAGGAGTGGATCAGCGTCTCGTAGACATGAGTGACGTGGTTATTGAAATCCCTCAGTATGGCGTGAAGCATTCGCTCAATGTCTCCTCAAGCGCTTCAATAGCCCTTTGGGAATTGACAAAGGCTCTTAAACGCGATTGATGATGAATGAAGTTGTTTGAACAACTTCATTATATGGTAACTAAAAAGGCATCCAAATAGGATGCCTTTTTAGTTTTAGTACGGTCTGTTAATCCTCTATTTCGAAATCATCTCCGAAGAGGTCTTCTTCTATTTCGGGTTCTTCACCGAAATCATCCATATCTTCATCTTCAGTTGGTTCTTCGTCCGGATCTACTCTCTTTGATTCCTTACCGGGTAGGAATGGATTCTTTTTAACTCCCTTTTTCTCTTCTTTTGCAGCTTTCATTGCAGCGATAATTTTTTCTGTCAGTTCCTCTGCAAGATCGGGATTGTCTTCGATGACTCCTTTTACGGCATCACGTCCCTGACCGAGTTTTGAGCCGTTGTAAGAGAACCATGCACCGGATTTCTTTACTATACCGTATTCTACTGCAAGGTCGATTATTTCACCGGAACGGGATATACCTTTGCCAAACATCATGTCAAACTCAGCGCGTGTGAAGGGGGGAGCTACCTTGTTTTTAACCACCTTCACTTTTGTGAGACGTCCTATCATTTCATCTCCATCCTTAATTGCCGATGAGGCGCGGATATCGATACGCACGGAAGCGTAAAACTTGAGGGCGTTACCTCCTGTGGTTGTTTCCGGATTACCGAATGAAACACCTATTTTTTCACGTATCTGGTTTATGAAGATACAGCACGTGCGAGTGCGCGATATGGTTCCTGTCAGTTTACGCATTGCCTGAGACATGAGTCGTGCATGGAGTCCGACATTCTTGTCTCCCATTTCACCCTCTATCTCGGCTTTGGGTGTAAGTGCTGCTACTGAATCTATCACCAGCACGTCGATGGCACCTGAATTGATTAGTTGTTCAGCAATGTCAAGAGCCTGCTCTCCGTTATCCGGTTGTGCTATCCAAAGATTATTTACGTCTACTCCAAGTTTTTCGGCATAGAATCTGTCGAAAGCGTGTTCGGCATCGACAATGGCGCATATGCCACCTAATTTTTGAGCTTCTGCAATCACGTGGATAGCCAATGTTGTCTTTCCGGAAGATTCGGGACCATAGATTTCTGTGATACGTCCGCGCGGAAGACCTCCGACTCCGAGTGCATAGTCAAGACCGATAGATCCTGTAGGTATTGTTTCAACGTCCTGCACTCCGTCATCGCCGAGACGCATCACCGTGCCGGAACCGAAATCCTTTTCAAGATGCGCCATGGTGACGTCAAGTGCTTTCAGTTTTTCAGCCATGTCGCTGATCTTGCCTGTTGCTGCCGTTTTGGTTGTTTTCTTTTTTGCCATATGATATGATATGATTTTTGAATTTCTGAATAATGTCAAGACTCTTTATGATGTCTATATTTAGAGAGAATGTTTGTTTCTACAAAGGTACAACAATAAAACACACACTCCTAACTTACAACAATTTTTAATATTTAAAGATTCTTAACCGACTGCCACTATGTTGCAGCTATATTGCCGTCCATCCGCCATCAGCGGCAATTATCTGACCTGTGATGTATTTCGCACCGTCGGATACGAGGAATAAACAGAGCGGTGCTATGTCGTCAGGATTCCCCATACGTTTCATGGGACACCGGTGTTCATAATTGCGTACAAATTCTTCGCGTTGGTTGTCCCATATTCCGCCCGGACACACGCAATTCACGCGCACGTTGTGTTTTCCGAGCCAGGAGGCTAAATATCGTGTGAAGTTTATTATACCTCCTTTCACTGCGCAGTATTCTACAGGAGAACTGCCGTTGTAATCCTCATATATTGTGAAGTCATTGCCAACGATGCCATATATTGAACCGAAATTCACTATTGATCCGCTTTTCTGTCGCTCCATTACGATTGCCACCTGTTGGTCGAGATAGAAAACAGGATTAAGCTGTATCCTTACGTTCTCTTCCCAATGACTGAATGGTGTTTCTTCGAATTTATAACGTCCCCAGTCTTTGGTGTGCGGGTAAGCACAATTTATTAGTCCGTCTATACGACCGAATTTTTCTGTGGTGAATTTAACCAGTCCGTCGATCGATTCATTGGATGTCAGGTCGAGAGGAAATTCGTAATGGTTCCCTCTCGAGTTTGAATTATCGCAGCATATGTCAGCATCGACAACAATGGCGCCGTGTCTCAAAAGGTCTTCGACAACTTCCTTACCTATAAGTCCGTGTCCACCTGCCACAATTATAACTTTATTCTCTATATTCATATATTCATGACAAATATTTTTACAAAAATAACTAAAAAAATTAGAGTGTCACATATATTGTTATGCGACACTCTTTAAATTAAAGTTGAGGGGTAAATCCTATTTGGCAGTCAGGGATTCGAGTTGCTGACGCAATTTGGGATCTGACGGACGTTTTGCATAGCTTTCAACTATCTTGCCTTCACGGTCAATGAGCATTATTCGCGGCACTCCCTTGATGTTAAGGGTCTTTAGAAGCGGTGAGGTGAAACCTCCGGGAAGATTTACGCTCAGCACTCCCGGAGTGTTGCCTTTCTTGCGCATCATTTTCTCCCATCTGCCATAAAGGGCTTCACCGGTGTCAACAGAAAGGGATATGAATTTCACTCCTTTACCATCGAATGCTTTTGCCACTTCATAGAAATAAGGCATCTCAGCCCTGCAGGGAACACATCCGGTGAACCAGAAGTCTATTATGACGTAATCCCCTCTCAGATCTGAAAAACGATATTCTTTACCGTCAACATCCTTGCAGACGAAATCGGGCATCTCCGTGCCTGCAGTGACATTTGCCGATTCTTCCATCTTCTTTGCATACTCCTTTTCGAGTGAAGGAAGCTGAGCAAATGCGTCGGCATCCGTTATCATAGGCTTTATCCTTGGTAGCTGACGTTTGAAGTCTTCAAGATAATTATACTTCAAAATTTTTGATAGCAGGCTGATAAGATAATGTGAACGGATCTTTTCATTACTTATCTCTTTTGCGTAAATAGACATGTAATCGTCATTTGAAACAGGAATCATACCTTTTGCTTCCTTTGTTTCAAGCGTCTTGTCTATGACATCAAACCATTTCGGAGTTGACAGTATTTTCTCATCGTCGAAACTTAGTTTGTTGAGAAAATCATAATAATCCTCACCTGTCTCTATATTTTCACCATCCTTACTGAAAACTTTAGATAATGTCAATCCGCCAAGTCTCTGGTTAAGGAAAACATATCTGTTGTAAAGTTTATGAATGGAGGAAAACTCAGGATTCAGTCCGGCAGTGTCTATCAATGAGTCGATACGTGCTATCTCGTTTTCATTATACTCTACCCATTCCGGAGAATAGGTCTTGATGGATCCGGCTGCGCGACAGATGTAAGGATTCCGGCGCATGAATGAATTTTCTTTTTCATTCCCGCCTGTTATTTCCACACCGTTTGCCGATACGTTGATATTGGTTGCCGAACCGGGGGTGATAAACAGTGGATAGAATGTGCCGTTGGCATCCATCAGTCTGTAATATACAGGAGACTTGTCAATGTTGACAACGGTGTCATTGCTTGTGACCTCAGTGTAGTTGAGATCTGATTCCGGTTGGAAATATATCTTGGTTCCGCTGTTGTTGACTATCTTCACCGTAGCCGGAGTGGCGGCGTTTAAGCTGCCTGCCGAAAAGATAGCTAACACCGCTATTGCTGCTTTCTGTGTTATAGTTCTCATTTGCTATTCTGTTTAAGGTCGCTTGTCTGCATGGCTTTCAACGGGAAGGGGAAAGTCAGAAGAGTTGAATTTGGAGAAAGGGTATATGTCTTGCCATCGAACTCCTTTGTCTGGGTTTCATTAAATTCCGCGCAGAAACGACGCAGGTCGAAGAAACCGTTGCAAGTAAGGAAAAGTTCACGTTTACGCTCCTCACGAACGAATTTCATTGCTTCTGCGGGATCTGTTGTTGAAAGATGCGTATATTTACCCTCTATGCATCTTTTTGAACGTAGAGTTTCCAGATAGTTCATTGCTTTTGTCAGATCGGCAGCTGTGCCCTTGCGTGCATAACATTCGGCAAGCATTAGGTAAACTTCTGAAAAACGCATTCCGGACGGATTCCAACGGATACCCATGGATGCATATTCGCGGTCGCCTTCCGGAGCTGTGTCGTGAGTGCGACGATAGCGTATGCAGAATAATTCGCGCAGGTCTGCATCTTCAAAAAGGTTAAGCACGTCTTTGGTGACATACATGGGGAAAGGATCGGTGTCGTTGGTTCCAAATTGGTACAGCAGGTTCTCAGGTGAGTTGTAACCTTTAGCTACGCCGTTTTTCCATACGCTTTCTATGGCATCGTTGACTCCCATATATTCAGGACTGTCAATAGCCCTGTCTGTGCCGTAACCCATGAATAGTGAAGGTGCGAACTTATTGTATTCGACATTCATGTCCCAAAGTTCATGTCCACCGGCAGTTGATTCTTCCAGTGCGTCAAGACATGCCTCGATACATTCGTCATATTCGCGCTTGAAAAGGTGAACCTTTGCTTTAAGGGCATACCCGAATGTCTTATCGGGACGGAAAGCATTTCCGGCAATATGTGGCAGATCTTCTATTGCGTCTTCTATATCCTGCTGAATAAACCTGTAGGTATATCCTACTGTCTGCTGGATACCTTTCTCTTCAAGGCTTTCAAACATTTTTTCGCGCACGATGATACCGTTTGTGGTTTCTGCCGTGGCGGGATCATAAGGTTTTGCGAAAGTGTTTATAAGAAAGAAATAATTGTACGCCCTCATTATTTTAGCTTGAGCCATTGCAAGTTTCTTATCCGAATCTTCACCTATGGAAGTGTGTACGTTGCTTATAATAACATTATAGTTTGTTATTCGGCTATAGCAGTTATTATAAAGATAGCTGTTTATGAGGATTGATGCGCGGTCATAACTTTCGTCCCATAGGAAACCGGCAGAACGCATGGGCCATGTATAATTTTTGATTTCTTCAGTTTTATACCATGAAGCTTCATTGCAGACATACCAGCTGTCGGAATGATCGTAGGTTGGCGAAACCTCTTCCAGAAGCCCGAGATAATCTTCCGTATATTTTAGCTGAGCGCGTCCCTTTGGTTCTATGTCAAGATATTTGTCGCAAGACTGAAATGCAGTCATGGCACAAAGAGTAAGTGCTGTTATATAAAATTTTTTAAACATTGTCTTATAATATGAAGTCTGTGAGACTTGTTAAAAACTGAAATTGATACCGAAAACATAAGTTGGTGTCTGTTGGTCATTCCTTATACCGGTATTGGCGTTGAATGCTTCCGGATCAATGCCGTGTCCGTTCGATGCCCAATAGCATAGGTTGTCAATCTGGAACCTGATCTGTGCACTTTTGAATGCGCGGGTTTTCTGAAGCCACTTGTATGGCAATGAATAGCTGACACCGATGTTGCGAAGCTTTAAGAATGAAGCGCTTGCCGTGTTGACATCTGCATAACGCCAATGTTCGTTGCGCTCACCGCTGTCGCCATAGATACCCATTACGGGAATATTGGTGTTTGTATTTTCCGGAGTCCAACGGTCCACTATATCCTCATGAACTGCACTGTCCGTTAATTTGTGTGTAGCGTCATATAGTGTGGGGACATCCACTCTCAGGGAGTGTCCGGCGTAGCATACCATCTTGGCGAATACGGTGAGGTCTCGCCAACGGAAATCAAGATTCAAGGCTCCGTTCCATTTGGGAGTCAACGAACCTACACATACGAGTGCATTTATATTTCTGACGGGATTGATAGAAACTATATCTCCGGATTCATTATATACGGAAGGATTGCCGGTAGATGTAAGGCCGGCATATCTATATGCATAAAGCGAATTATATGAATCCCCTTTCAGATAATTTGAAGTGGGATAGAGGATCATGTCAAGAGCGTCTGTAGGAGTGTAGTCGATCTTGTCGATAGTATTTTTGTTATAGGCAGCTGTCAGAGATGTGGTGAAAGTGAAGTCGCGGTTTCGTATCCAGTCATAACCGATGTTAAGTTCAACACCGATATTCTTCATTGCGCCATTGTTTGCGCGTGCCATTCCGTTGAAACCCAATGTGGGGTCAATACTCTTGTTGACCAACAGGTCTGAACTGTATTTGTAATAGAAATCAAGATTTCCTGAAAGACGTGTCAAGAATGAGAAATCTATACCTGCATTGAAAGTTGAAGTCTTTTCCCAACGCAATGAACTGTTGGGAGGAGACACTATCATACTTATAGGACTGTTGGTATAGAGTGATGTTCCGAAGGAAGCAAGAAGATATGGAGAAGAAGACTGGTCAACCATACCGGTTATACCATATGTTGCACGCAATTTCAGGCGGTCAAGCCAAATGAAGTCTCGCATGAATTTCTCCTTCTCTATATTCCAGCTTCCACCCACTGACCAAAGGGGACGATAGCGATATTTAGGATCGCTTCCGAAGAGGTCTGCCTGCTCCACGCGCACGCTCGCGTTTGCTGAATAACGTCCGTCATATACATAACCTGCATTGAAATATGCAGAAACATAGCGGTGTTTTACATCTGCTATATATAAGTTTTCAGATTTTTTGCGAGATACGGCATAAAGCTGTCCTACAACTCCGGTCTGTGAAAGTGTTTTCCAGTCCACCTGCCCGTATGTAAGGCGCTGCGCATCGTAACCATAGCGTTCGCTTATATGCGCGTCACTTTTGTCTTCACGTGCTTCGGCACCGAGAAGCGCTGTCAATTCATGGTTGTCGCCGAATGTATTGCGATAGTTGAATTGTCCGCGAATATTGTAGTTGTCATAGTTGTTGTCGCGATATAATATATGACCTCCTTTGGGGATGTTATATATCAATCCTCCTCTGGAATCGGTTGAAGCGAACTCATTTACCATCGAACGCATC
Source organism: uncultured Bacteroidales bacterium (assembly GCA_949123685.1). Next base: position 10,326 of record CASBHZ010000017.1, read on the forward strand.
ATGTATGATTCCGCTTCGTCATATTCTGAAGCATTGACCTTGCGTTTCTCATATTGTCCTTTAAGTTGGAAATCAAATCCGGGGAGGATATTGAAATCAGCCTGGAGGAAATATTTCATGTAAAGGTCATCTGTTTTGTATTTGTTATATCCGGATTCTTCTATGGCATTATAACCCATGAAATTGAGTCCGTCCATAGAGTTGACTTCCTCGGCGAGAACCTGATTATACAGATAGCGGTATGAAAGGTTTCCGTCTGCATCATGAAGCGTGTCATATGGCATCGCTTCTGTCTCTTCGAGACCGTCTGCCTGAGTATAGGAAGTCTTTTTGAATATAATATTGGCACCGAGGGTCAGTTTCATCCATGGAGCCACCTTGAGATTGTTGTTGGTATAGAAAGAGAGACGGTCGTCACTGTCATATCTGGTGTGAAGTCCCATTTTCTGATATCTTACAGCTGCATAGAAGCCGTATTTCTCACTGCCCGCCTTTAAAGTGACATTATAATCCTGGGTGAGACTGTTTTTCTGTAGTTGTTTCCTGTATTCCTTGCGGTAATCGTTTCTGCGAAGGGCATCGATCGATGCATCAAGCTGGTTCTGATTGATTTCGTTGCGCATCAGACGGTAGTAAAGCATATCCACCTGAGAAAGGTATGCCGCATTGGTCTTATTGTTCTTTGTTGAAAAATAAGATGCAGGACTTTTTATGTAGTCAGGGTTGTTCAGCAATATCTCCTGTTCGAGGTTGATTATATCAGAGGTGGATGCATAATGCTGATAATCAATGGAAGGAAGCGGATTGAGATAGTATCCTAAGGAGAAATTTGCCTCTATTTTGCCTTCGCTACCGCGTTTGGTGGTGACAACTATGACGCCGTTGGTTGCATAAACTCCATAGAGTGATGTTGCTGCCGCATCCTTGAGCACGGTAACGCTTTCTATGGTGTTGGGGTTGATGTCGCTGAGGCTCATTCCGGTTGCCGGCTGTCCGTCTATAACGAGCAATGGAGTACTCGAAATCGAAAACGAGGAATTACCGCGAATGCTCATTTCATTGTTATAGATGGTGAGTCCCGGTGTTATACCCTCAAGTTTTGAACTTAGGTCCGGAGCTTGGACTTTGCTCAGTTTCTCAGTGTTTATCACTACTGCAGATCCGGTGTTGCGTTCTCGTGAAATGGTTTGGAAACCTGATACCACAACCTCTTCAAGCATGTCGGAGTTTTCTTCCAGTACAATGTTGATGTTAGACCCGGTAGTAGTTGTTATCTCCTTGTTTTTCATACCTACATAGGTAACAAGAAGGTTCACTTTTCCCTGTTTAGGAATGTTTAATTCAAAATTACCTTCCACATCAGTGCTTGTACCTATTTTGGTGCCTTTCACCAATATGGTTGCACCTGGAAGTTCTTCTCCTGCCGTATCGACCACTTTACCTGTTATACGATATGTCTGTCCCGGAGGAGCCATGACTGCTGCAGGTGCTCCTGCTGCATAGGCAGGAACGGTCTGCACGGCAAAAAAGCCGATTGTAGCTGCAATAAGCGATTTATAAATAATTCTGTTCATATGGTAGGTTGTTCTAAATCTTTATTTTTAATGTTGTTATGTCTCCTTCAATTGATCTTATGAATAAGATGTAGATTCCGTCTGTAAATGAAGATGTGTTTATTTGAGTTTCATTGCATCCGGGTTGTTCCGACATCAGTTTTTGTCCGTTAAGATTATATATGCTGACTTCTGAAATCTGTTTAGGAGAAGTAACTGCAATTTCTTTCCCGTTTATTTTTATTTCAGCTTTGTCGGCTTTAACATCCTTGATGCCGCTGCCTTCATCGGGAGTGTTTTTTTGAGGTTGGAAAGTAATGTTATCACCCTTGACAGTAACGAGACATTCGATGGGTTGATCAGGGGTTGCCGTTATAGTATGCCATCCATCGGTTGCGTCTCTCTTATAGAAGAACCCTATGGTGTATGTGCCATCTGCGAGTCCGGAATTTTTCAAAGGGAAGCTCAGTCTATTATATCCGCCACCTGAGATGTTCTCTGATTCTGAATTTAGAGGGACGGCGCGTATTATAGGCGTTATTTTGTTGTCATCTTTTATCGCAGCCCATATTTCACCGTTAAATTCACCATAACCTTTGTGGAAACAGTCGAAAAAGAACTGACTGTCTGCCATTGTGGTTTCAAGAGAAGATGTATTTGCTGCTACGTGGTAAGATATTGCATCCCTTAAGTATAATATGTTTATGGTTAGCAAATAATCTCTTTGAGATTCTGAATCTTCGCGTCCGGCAGGAGCTATGTTGCATACAATGGCTTGGTTGTCGTTGTAGCCGCTTGTAGACCCTCCTGTGGATTGCTGTCCCGGGTTGAGCGCTGTAAGTGAGAAATATCCGTCGCTAAGTCCGCTCCATCCCCAATTGAAATGGTATAATCCGTTTCCGTCGTAGCCATCGCAGATGAATGTGTGTCCCATATCGGGGTTTCTTCCATCATATATTATAGGTCTTCCGGCACTCAGTTCGGAAAGGATGATATCCTCCCATTCTTTTGAAGACATGAGTGCTCGCTCATAGAGATGTAGGTTTTTGTCATAACCGAAATAATTAATGAGTGCTTCTCCCGACGAACGATGATATGCCATGCTTGTTTCGGGCGAATATTGCATCTTTACTCCATACCCCACAGCTTTCATCAGGTTGGCAACTGCGTTGCATTGTGCTGCGTTCGAATATTCGTTATATTCCAAAGTCATGTTGTCCCAGTCGAATGGATCAAGAGTAGAGAAGTCGAGTGTGCGTTCTATCTCTTGATTTTTGTCGGCATATACAACTTTTCCGGTGGCTTGCGTGGGATATGAATAATACCGCATCACCTGTGCAGTAGCTGTTGCTACACATCCGGTCACACAACGTAAGCCGTAAGCGGTTTCAGGACAGAACATGTTATAAGGATATTTCTGATCCCATTTAGTCTGGATCAGTGGCTCAATAACTTCTGTCTTCTCTGACGCTGGATATTCTGATGCATTATATGATCCTTCCTCTTTGGAAAGGGAATTTATTTCTATGGAATATTGTGAAAGCCAAAAGCGGCATGCCTCGGGCATGTCGGCATTGTCAAGACTTCCTTTATCGGAATAGGCAAGGATAGTGCGTGCACGGTCATCTCCGGCTACTACGACATATCCTTCGTCGTTTCCTATATTTATAATGTAATAAGGTGAATGAGATGATGATTCTGAAGTAACTCTCAGTCTTTTATTTATCTGAGATTTATGCGCAGCCGGCTTGTTTTGTTTTGATAAGAAATTTCCTGCTAAGACTATCGCTTCATTCCGGCTTATAGGTGCTGCAACGGCAGATGCCGTGAATAATGTAGCAAGAATTGATTGGAGGAGTATGCGTTTCATATGATATTGTTAGTAAAAACGAGGGGGGCTTGTTGGTTCGAGCCCCCCTCGATTATATATTTTTGTGAAATGTCCTGTATATATGGATTATTTCACAGCTATTTTTACAGATTCAGAGTTGCCTTTTCCATAAACTACCACTACGTAAACACCCGGATTCACGTCAAGAGCCATTTCGAGGCTTGCAGCGCCTTCAGCTGCATTTACCGAAGCTACCTTGTTGGCAAGCATATCGTAAACGGCAACTTCAGCACCTGATGCGAGAAGAACGCTTTCTACCTGCAGTTTGCCGTTAGATACGTTGACTTTAAGTGCATTTTCGTTGGCGGCTATTTCTGAAACACCGGATTGTCCTTTTGTAACTTTCAGATAAGGAAGGTTGCTCATGCCTTCTCCTATAACGCCGAATGAATCAGACTGAACCAGAACTGTTTCGCCTGCCTTGAGATTTTCAACAGTTACAACTGCATCGCTATTACCGACAGTAGCTGTCTTCATGCCGTCCCATACACATTCATATTTGTATTTTTCAGCATCAGTTATATTTACCATACCAACATTAAGGAGAGTTCCTTTTGCTCCATGGTTGGTAAAGGTGTAAGTTCCGTCTTCAGGAACTGTGAAATAACGGTCAACCGTGTAATATGCATCCGGATAAGTATTTTTCTCGTCAAGTGTCAGGCTCTTGCCTCTAAGAAGGTTGTTGGAGCAATTTAAAGTACCCGTGCTATTGTACGAGAACATGAATTTGACATCTGGGGTAGATGCTGTCAAGCCTACTACATTCTTGCCGGCTTTTACATAAGGACCGACAATGAGGTTTCCTATATTTGTTCCGCCGGGGCATTCGATGTGTATTGCCTCGATTTTATCAATTCCGGTAGTCAATGTTCCCATCGGAATCATTGGATCTTTAATAGATATCTGAGTGGGATATGGAACGTCAATTTGATACCATACCGTTCCCTCTGTTATGGTCTGGGCAGTTCCCAGATTTTCAATTACGAGAGGATAAAATTTCTGGCCTTTGAATTTATCAGGAAGTCCTAAAGCCGGATTCATACAATAGGAACCCTTAGATTTAGGAGTGATCTTAACAAGATATTCTTGACCGGGAAAAAGGATATAGCTGTTTGAACCGTCCGTCATCTGGAATGCTTGCTGTCCGCCATTACATAAATAAACGAACACCTGCTGACTTGACGATTCGGGATTTGAAGGATCGGAAGCCGCGTCACCCCACATTGCCGGTATTGTTGAATTACTTTTGTAAGTGAACCAGACTTCTTTCGGCACAGCAGATACATCCGGAACAAACCATCCATTTGCGGGCATGGGTTTTGCAGTTTCGGGAGATGTGCCGTAAACCTCATCGGCATAGCCGGAAGCAACACACATGCTTACCGCTACAATTGGGAGTAAAAATTTCTTCATACTGATGATGTTGAAGTTAGTAAAATAAAAATAGTCACATTATAAGTATATGCATTCTTTCCAGAGATGCTATCAGGTATGCAAAAGTACTTAAATATATTCATAAACAAAAATTTACATAATCAAATTAGTATATTTTATATATTTTAATAATAGTTAAAATATGTTTTACCTAAATAGGTGTCTTGTATTAGATTGAAAATTAACTAATTAATAAAAATTGCGCATCTCTCTGCATGAGATGCGCAATTTTTATTGTCTTATGATTAAAACGACTTATGTTATTAAAAAATCGTTATTTAAGCTTGCCGGTTATGAAGAGTCTTATGTTCGGTTGTTCGGCATTAGATTTTATGAGTATGTTGCGTTTAAAATCACGCTCATGGATAGAAGAAGGGAGCAGAGTTGCAGAAATCAGGGATGTATCTCCCGGTGCTATTGGATGGCGCGGATATTCCAGCCGCACGCAACTGCAAGAGGCATGCACGTATGTGAGCACAAGGGGGGCATTACCTGTATTGACAAATGGAAATTCGAGACGTATCCCTTTATTGTCCTTGTCAATCTCCCCGACATTGATAACTGACCTCTCAAAAGATATCTTTGCAATAAAGTCTTCTGGTCTTTGTTGTTCCTGTGCGAAAATGAACATGGAAATTGATATTAACAGTATTGCTATGATATAGGATCTCTTGATGTTGAATGTCATAAAATGAAGAATTTAATAAAAATAAGTTCATTAGTGGATACTAATGAACTTATTTTTCTAAGTAAGTGATCACTTACTTAGAAAAATAAGTTTAGACAGTTTCTTAATTGTCTATAAAACAACATTTTCCCATTATTATTGCCGGATGTTTAAGAAATGTTGTATCTATGATTTTATCAAATTAAGAAAATATTATATGTTAAAAATAAAAATATTTTGTCTTTTGTTTTGTAAAATATAAAAATTTATATATTTTTGCAATGTAAAATAAAATATTAACAGAAAATAGTTTTAATATATTAATAGTCATAAATCCGGTTGCTTCATCTTATAATAGAATAGCGATATTATGTTGAAAATTCGCAAAATTACTATATATGAATAAGATGATTTGATTCAACCTAATTTTAATTGTAGTATTGGCGGATCGTTGAGATTAGCCAATACTTTTAATTTGATCAATAAGTAAGTGATCCTGCAGTTGTTGTCAATGTGCGTCGAGCCAGTTTTCGGCAACGCCGCATGAGGCGGTGAGGGTGACTTTGCCACGGTAAGCAGCTTCCATCAGGCGCGAAACCATCTCCTGCATTGCAGGTAATTCTTCGGGAACGACATCGAAGTTCAATTCATCGTGCACTTGCATTATCATGTGCGATTTCATGTTTTTTTCACGCATTTCATGTGCTATGTCCACCATTGCGCGTTTTATTATATCAGCGGCAGATCCTTGGATGGGAGCATTGATGGCATTGCGTTCGGCATAGCCGCGAACCACAGGATTCTTTGAATTTATGTCGGGGAGGTAACGTTTCCTGCCCATCCTTGTAACTACATATCCATTTTCACGTGCCTGTTCCACAGAATCCGACATATATTTATGTACTGTGGGGAATGTGGAGAAGTAAGAATCTATTATATCCTTGGCTTCGGCACGCGGTATGTTCAGGCGCGAAGACAGTCCGAATGCGGAGATGCCGTAAATGATTCCGAAATTGGCTGTTTTTGCCTTGCGTCGTTCATTGTCGGAAACTTCGCCGGGTGTTTTGTGGTATATTTTCGCTGCGGTGATGGCGTGTATGTCGTCACCGTTACGGAAAGCTTCAAGCATTGTTTCATCTTCGGCAAAATCGGCAACAAGTCGCAGTTCTATCTGCGAATAGTCGGCTGATAGGAAGAGATGTCCCGGATCGGCAATGAATGCCCTGCGTATCTCCCTTCCTTCATCGTCACGGACCGGTATGTTCTGCAGGTTCGGCACAGTCGAGGATATTCGTCCGGTGGCGGTGACTGTTTGGTTATAATTGGTGTGCACTTTCCCCGTTGCCGGATTAATGGCTGCAGGGAGCGCTGTCAGGTATGTGGTATAAAGTTTCTTGAGGGCGCGAAACTCCATAATTTTGGCGATTATGGGGTGCTTCGTAACCAATTTTTCAAGCACCTCTTCGCTTGTGGAATATTGTCCTGTTTTTGTTTTTTTTGCTTTGGGGTCAAGGGCGAGTTTCTCGAAAAGTATGTCCCCTACTTTTGAGGGTGAGCTTACATTGAATGTCTCTCCCGCCATATCGCAAATCTCCAGTTCGAGAGAAGTTATGCGTTTTTCCATATTCGCGGCAGCTTCGTTGAGCGCCTTGACATCAATCCGCACTCCGTTTAGTTCCATATCTGCAAGAACTCTGACAAGAGGTAGTTCGAGATCAAAAAGTAGAGACTGCATGCCTTCTTTTTTCACTTCTTCCTCAAGCGGTTTGCGGAGACGAAGGGTTATGTCTGCATTCTCGCATGCCCATGGAATTATCTGGTTCATGTCAACGTCTTTTGCGCTCCATATTTTCGTGCCTCGGCGTGAGGAGGAGCTACCGGGGTTTGCGAGCATCTCGTAATTCAGATATGTCACAGACAGGTTTTCCAAAGAATGACGCATTTCCGGTTGCAGGACGTAATGCGCAAGTGAGACATCGAAATAATTGACCAGCGGGTCTTTATTTTCGTTTTGGGCACATGATGCCACTACATAATCCCTCTTGGCGTTGGACGTAACCTTCATTATGTCGCTTCTGCTCATAAGGTTCAATATCCATGCGCGCCCTTCTTCAAAGGATGAAGGGATATATGCGGCTTCCCCTTCTGCGACTGCTACCGCCGTGCCTATCCATTGTGCTGAAACCTCATTTTCCCCGTCTGCTATAAGGAAGAGTCCGCAACTGTTCTTCCCTCCTATTTTCTTTGCAAATTCATTCAGCTTTTCTGGAGTGTCAACAAGAGTGTAGTTATGTGCCGAAGGTTGGTTGTTGATGGATATAGGCTGTGGCGCAGGTGCTGACAGATTGTCAAGATCTTCGTCATCAAAAAGCGACAGGGTTCCGTCGCTTTGTTTTGGCTTCTGTGTATTTATTGAGGATTTCTCTTCTGCGTTCATGCGTCTTCCCACGCGGTCTATAAGGCTCTTAAACTCCAATTCCTTGAATATGGAAAAGAGCTTATCGCGGTCTGCCGGTTTGCGCCGGAGATCGGAAGGCTCAACATCCACGGGAACATCAGTGCAGATAGTGGCGAGATATTTGGAAAAGAGAATCTGTTCTTTGTTTTCCTCAACTTTTTTCTTGAGTGCCCCCTTGAGTTCATCAGTGTGAAGCACGAGATTGTCGACGCTATCAAAATCGTTTATAAGCTTGATTGCCGTCTTTTCGCCTACACCGGGGCATCCAGGTATATTGTCAATCTTATCTCCCATAAGTGCAAGTAGGTCAATAACCTGGGATGTGCGTTTTATTCCATAGCGTTCGCATACTTCTTTTTCGCCTCGTATCTCGAAATCCTGACCGCGATAAGACGGTTTATATTGCAGTATAGATTTGCTCACCAATTGACCGAAATCCTTGTCAGGAGTCATCATGTATGTAGTGAATCCTTCTTTTTCGGCCCTGCTGGCAAGCGTGCCTATCACATCATCTGCTTCGTATCCGGCAACTTCCACTACGGGTATGTTATATGCCCTGACTATCTCTTTTATTATAGGTACGGAAAGTTTTATGTCTTCGGGAGTAGATTCGCGTTCACCCTTATATTGTTCGTAAGCCTCGTTTCTGAAGGTCGGACCGGCTGGGTCGAAACACACGGCGATGTGTGAGGGTTTCTCTTTGCGCAGAACCTCCTCGAGGGTGTTGACAAAACCGAATATAGCGGATGTGTTAAATCCGGTTTGTGTGATTCTGGGCATGCGTATCAGGGCGTAATAAGCGCGGAAAATCAGTGCATATGCATCAAGAAGGAAAAGACGGTCCATATTGAAAATGTGTTTAAAATTGTGATTTGAGTAGAGAGGTGGTAGGCTTCATGTCGATACAAAGATAATAAAAAAACGGGAGATGTTGTTCATTATCCGGACAACATCTCCCGTAGGGTATTTAAAATCAGTTATATTGTTACTGAATATGCATTAAAGATACGAAAGGTTGTATTTTCCAAATTCGAGGTCGCTCTTGGCGCGGTTGAGGAGCGATTTGTCAAGTTTTACAGCCTGACGGAGGTTGCTCATGACCATGTTCTCGTTGTTTGTGCGCGCACCGAGAATTGCAGTCAGGTAATATGTTGTGGCATCCGGAGTCTTGATCGATGCAAGGGTGGATTTTGCCGTTGAATAATCCTGAGATAAGATCTGTGCAAGCGCTGCATTGTTTGTTTTGGAATCTCCAAACGTGCGCACAGCTTTGGCAAGGTCTCCCTGTGTGAGGTAGTAGACACCGAGGGCGTCAGCTGCTTCGGGAACACCGGCTGCGGCACCGATCTGCTCTTGAGCTTTGGTGTAATTGTGGTTGAGCATGGAGATGAGACCGAGGTTCATTTCAGGCTCTTTTGCAGAGGGATTCAAGCGGAGGGCATGTTCGAAGTTTGACTTTGCGCCCGTGTAGTCACCGGCAACATATTGAGTGAGACCGAGGTCGTTAAACGTGCGGTAATCTTTCGGGTAGATCTCGGCAGCCTTGTTGTAGACTTCCATCTTCTTGGTGTTGTCATCCGTGAGAGTGGCAATATAAAGGATTTCGTCTACTGTCAGTGCCTTGGGATTAGAGTTGAAAAGGTTGATAAGTTCCTGGTCGCTCTTGCCGATAACGTTGATTGATGCCATCACGCGTGAATAGCGGAGCTGGGGAAGGATCTGGTCAGCGAGCTCATTGAAAACTGAAGAGAGGTTGCGGATTTCCTGTTCGCGCTGCTCAGGATCGGGATACATCTTAAGCACACTTAGGATAAGCTCTTTATCCTGTATGTTACTCTTTTCAACAAGTTTCTGGAAACCTTCCCAGTCTTCGGGTGTGAAAGAGGAAGTAAGCTCACCAAATTCAGTGATCTTGTCTTTCTTAAGCTGGTTTTCCATATACTTGGTGGTGTTCACCTCGCGCTTCTCTGCAAGCTGAGTATTGAAATTCAGATTACCGTCGGGAGAGGCATAAGAATTTACGGTTATGCCTGCGATTTCCTGGTTTGCAGCTGCGTTTGCTTCCTGGAGACGTTTGTTAAGGTCTATATAGTCAGCCTTGTCAGTCTGGTTTGCGCGGATGTTAGCTTGATTGATAAGGAAATGGATATCGGCGGAATACTTTTCGTTTATGATACGCTGGAAGTTATCTTTAGCCAAGGCGGGAGTCACGGTTTTTGCAGAAGCCAGTGTTGAAGTGGCAACTACGCCATAGCCAACCTTCACGCGTGGGAGTGCATACATTTTTCCATTTTGGTCAACAGCGAAATCAAGGTAAAGGTCGCTTTTTGCCATCGCAGCCTGATATGCAACGTTGAAAGGTATGGTCACTGTTCCGCCCTCTTTATAGTTGACAACCTGACCATTTGCGCGCACGTTCTCGCCCTGTATCATAACTGGCTGTGCTGCAGATTCGCCATTATCCCAAGTGATAACAGGGGTTGCTGTAACCTTAGCGTTTTTAACCATGAATTTTGCCGGTATCTTACCGGTGATAGTTCCGGGAACATTCTCACCGACGGTCTCTAACGGAGTCGGAACCGTCGTAAAGAAATCGCTTTTAAACTGGCCAAGTTTTTTGGAGCACCCTGTCATTCCGACAACGGCAACGCCAAGAGCCAGATAAAATAATTTTTTGTTCATGACTTGTTTTTGAAATTTTATGAAGTGTGTGAAAAGTAATTGCTGCAATATGCAAGGTATCTTTTTATCATTTTAGCAAAAAAAGCGCACTATGAATCAAAACCTACCTTTTCAATTTGTAAAGGTAGATAAAAAAGTCAAATCTTCCAAAAGAATTAAAATTTTTGAAGAAAATGATTACGCTATGAGTTTGAAAACTAACAGCTCCGCGATGTTTATATGTCGCGGAGCTGTTTTATATAAGATAAAGTAATTTTTCAACAGTTTCTTAATATGAGTGTCAGAGCGGGTAAATTATTCCCACTCGATTGTTGCCGGTGGCTTGGACGAGATGTCGTAGACTACGCGGTTGATGCCGCGTACCTTATTGATGATTTCGTTGGAAGTCTTGGCAAGGAAGTCGTAGGGCAAATGAACCCAGTCGGCAGTCATGCCGTCGGTCGAGACTACCGCACGCAGGGCAACGCAGCTTTCATAGGTGCGTTCATCTCCCATCACACCTACACTCTGCACGGGAAGAAGCATCACCCCGGCTTGCCATACCTGGTCATAGAGACCGGCTTCGCGGAGACCGTCGATAAATATCTTGTCTGCTTCCTGCAAGATCCTTACCTTGTCGGGTGTTACCTCACCGATTATCCTGATCCCGAGACCGGGACCGGGGAAGGGATGACGTCCCAAGAGACGCTGATCCATTTCCATAGCTTTACCAACCCTGCGGACTTCGTCCTTGAAAAGGAGACGAAGAGGCTCAACGATCTTGAGGTTCATTTCTTTGGGCAGACCACCAACGTTGTGATGGCTCTTTATGGTTGCGGAGGGACCTTTTACCGAGCAGCTTTCAATCACGTCGGGATATATTGTGCCCTGTGCAAGCCATTTGGCATTTTCTATCTTCTTGGCTTCCGCGTTGAAGACTTCTACAAAATCCTTACCGATTATCTTGCGTTTCTGCTCCGGGTCTGTAACGCCTTTGAGATCGTTATAGAAGCGTTCTGACGCGTCTACTCCGATCACGTTAAGTCCCATATTCTTGTAAGAGTCAAGAACGTCTCCAAATTCATTTTTGCGTAGAAGTCCGTTGTTGACGAAAATGCAGGTCAATCGGTCTCCAATAGCCTTGTGAAGGAGCATTGCGGCAACGGAAGAGTCCACTCCTCCCGAGAGACCGAGGATAACGCGGTCTTCTCCCAATTTGTCTTTCAACTCTTTTACGGTAGTCTCGATGAAAGATGCCGGACTCCATGAGCCGTCGCAACCACAGATGCCAAGTACGAAGTTTGAAAGGATGCGGGTGCCATCAGTGGAATGATACACTTCGGGATGGAACTGTATTCCCCATGTCTGCTCCCCTTCGATATGATATGCAGCTGCCTTGACATTCTCGGTAGAGCCGATTATATGATAGTTTTCCGGAAGGCGTGTGATTGTGTCGCCATGGCTCATCCATACCTGTGTGGGAGAGGGAACGCCATTCATAAGCGCATCATCAGGTGATACGACGGTAAGCATCGCCCTTCCATATTCGCGTGACGGAGCGCCCTCGACTTCGCCGCCGTATTCGTTAGCAAGGAGCTGTGCTCCATAGCAAACTCCAAGCAGGGGAAGTTTACCTTTAATGGCACTGAGGTCGGGTTTTGGTGCGTCGGCATCGCGAACGGAAGACGGAGATCCGGAAAGAATCACACCTCTCACGTCTTCATCGAGAGCCGGAATTTTATTGAACGGGTGGATTTCACAATATACGTTCAGTTCGCGCACCCTGCGGGCTATCAACTGCGTATATTGTGATCCAAAATCTATGATCAGTATTTTTTGCATAGTTGAAGTTTTAGGCTTTAGGCTTTAGGTTTTAGGCGTTAGACCTTCTGCCGGAAGCGGATTGGTATTTTAGGCTTTAGGTTTTAGGCTTTAGGCGTTAGAACTTAGACCAAAAGCGGTTTGGTTTGTCAAAGCGTTGGCAAATATCTAAAGCCTAAAGCCTAACGCCTAAAACCTAAAACCTCCCAATTACCCCCTTGAATAATTCGGAGCTTCTTTGGTTATTGTCACGTCGTGGGGATGGTTCTCGGTGACACCGGCAGAAGTGATTCGTGTAAACTTGGCATTGTGAAGGGCATCTATGTCTTTGGCTCCACAGTATCCCATTCCGGAACGGAGACCTCCGGCAAGCTGATATACCGTTTCGCTGAGAGTCCCTTTATAAGGAACGCGGGCAACAATACCTTCGGGCACAAACTTGTTTGAATCAGCCTTGTCGCTCTGGAAATACCTGTCTTTAGAACCGGCTTCCATAGCTTCTACTGAACCCATGCCGCGATATGATTTGAACTTACGTCCGTTGTAGATAATAGTTTCTCCGGGAGACTCTTCTACACCGGCAAACATTGAACCGCACATAACGCAGTTTCCACCGGCGGCGAGTGCTTTGACAATATCACCGGAATATCTCAGACCGCCATCGGCTATTACGGGAACGCCATATTCTTTTGCAACCTTTGCCGCATCGAAAATTGCGGAAAGCTGCGGCATGCCGACACCTGCAACAATGCGGGTTGTGCAGATGGAGCCGGGACCGATACCTACCTTGATTCCATCAGCACCGGCTTCAATAAGGAAGCGAGCCGCTTCGCCGGTAGCTATGTTTCCGACCACGACATCAAGATTCGGATATGCCGCCTTGACAGCTTTGAGAGTCTTGGTTACGTTTGCGGAGTGTCCGTGAGCAGTGTCTATAACCACTGCGTCTACACCTGCCTCAACGAGTGCCTTGACACGTTCCAGCGTGTCGGCAGTCACGCCGACACCGGCTGCAACGCGTAAACGTCCCTTATTGTCTTTACATGCGGAAGGATAATCTTGTATCTTCGTTATGTCGCGATAAGTTATAAGACCCATCAGCTTGCCGTCTTTATCTACTACGGGGAGCTTTTCGATCTTGTTCTTGAGGAGTATCTGGGAAGCTTCCGCGAGGTCCGGATTGTCTGTAGTGACAAGATTCTTGCTGGTCATCACTTCCGCGATAGGAAGTTCCATATTCTGTTGGAAACGAAGGTCGCGGTTGGTTACGATTCCTATCAGCTTGTTGTCTGTATCCACTACCGGGATTCCGCCGATGCGGTTGTCGTGCATAAGCTGGAGCGCCTCCCCTACTGTCTGTTCCTTGAAGATGGTGACAGGATCATAGATCATGCCGCTTTCGGCACGTTTCACTTTACGCACCTGAGCTGCCTGAGCTTCGATCGACATATTTTTGTGTATTACGCCGATACCGCCTTCGCGGGCTATGGCTATTGCCATTTCAGCTTCGGTAACGGTATCCATTGCCGCTGATACAAATGGGATGTTAAGCGGTATATTGCGTGAGAAACGTCCGGCAAGATTCACCATGTTAGGTGTCACTTCGGAATATGCAGGAATCAGGAGAACGTCATCAAAAGTCATTCCTTCCTGAACAATTTTTTCATCTATGAAGCTCATGACATCAGAAATTTTTGAGTTCTTTAGAAATTGTGATTGTCTGTGTGCGGTCCGGACCTACTGAAATCATACCCACCGGAACACCTGTTACCTCTTCGATCTTGCGAACGTAGGCTTTGGCTGCTTCGGGAAGTTCATCAAAAGATTTAATTCCGGTTATATCTTCCTTCCATCCTTCAAGTTCGATAAGCACGGGCTTGCACTTGGCGAGTTTTGATATAGTAGAAGGGGGAGCGTCAAGAATCTCGCCGTCACATTCATATCCTGTGCAGATGGAAACCTTGTCGAGTCCGGAAAGGACATCGAAGAGCATCAATGCCCAATTGTCGATGCCTGAAAGGCGGGCTACATAGCGGGCAACGACAGCATCGAACCATCCTATGCGGCGTGGACGCCCTGTCACGGTGCCATATTCGTGTCCGCGTTCGCGGATTTCGTGGGCTATATCTCCGAATAGCTCAGTGGGGAAGGGACCTTCGCCCACCCTTGTGCAATAAGCTTTAGCCACTCCGAGCACATTATCGATCCATTTGGGAGATATACCGGCGCCTACAGGCACACTGGCTGCGGATGGAGTGGAGGAGGTGACGAAAGGATATGTGCCGTGATCTATACAGAGCATCATGCCTTGAGCACCTTCGAAAAGCACTTTTGCATCAGTGAGGAGCGTATCGTTGATAAGCTTGGAAGTGTCAGTGATCATATGACCGATCTTTCCTGCAATCTCCATATATTGATCGTAAACTTCCTTGAAATCATATTCGGGAAGACCAAGCATCTTAAGTTCGCGGTTCTTGACATCAAGGGCTGCTTTCAGGCGCTCCGCGAAATATTCGGGTTCGAGCAAGTCGCCCATGCGGAGACCAATACGGCTGTATTTGTCGGAATATGCGGGACCGATACCTTTCTTGGTGGTGCCGATGAGAGATTTCCCTTTCATATTCTCGTATGCACCGTCAAGGGCTGAATGCCAGGGCATCACCATTGCCGCGCGGGTGGATATGAAGAGTTGATACTCCGTGATCCCTTGCTGGTGAAGACGGTCAAGTTCGGCAATGACAGAAACGGGGTTCACAACCATGCCGTTTGCCATCACGTTGATGGTCTTGGGGTTGAAGATACCTGAAGGTATGCTTTGTAAAGAATATTTTTTTCCGTCGAACACTACGGAATGACCGGCATTGTTGCCGCCTTGATAACGGACCACCATGTCGGCGCGACAAGCGAAGTAGTCGGTCATTTTACCCTTTCCTTCGTCGCCCCACTGCGATCCGATGACAACTAATCTTTGAGACATATTTTTAGGCTTTAGGCTTTAGGCATTAGGCTTTAGACCTTTTACCGAAGCGGATTGTATATTTTAGGCTTTAGGCTTTAGACCTTTTACCGAAGTGGATTGTATATTTAGGTGTTAGGCGTTGGGTTTTGGGTTGGCAAATTTCTAAAACCTAACGCCTAACGCCTAAAATCATTTTATCCCGTTGCGTTGATAGATGTAGTCAACGTTCTTCATGTAGTAGTCGAGGGTGAAGCATGAATCCAGCTCCTCTTCTGTCAATGCACCCATCACAACCGGATTCTGCTTCAAGAGTTCCTGATAGTTTGCTCCGGCTGCCATTGCCTGCATCGCCACGGGTTGAACGGTGTCGTATGCCTGCTCGCGCACGAATCCTTTTTCAATAAGGGCATTCATGACGCGCTGCGCAAAGATCACTCCGTTTGTGAGATAGATATTGGATTTCATTTTCTCGTCGAATACCACGAGATTTTCAAGGATGCCCATCATGCGGTTGAGCATATAGTCAAGAAGGATGGTGGCATCGGGCATAAGGATGCGTTCTGTTGCAGAGTGTGAAATGTCACGTTCATGCCAGAGGGCAACATTGTCGTATGCAGTCACCATATATCCGCGGAGCACACGTGCGCAGCCACAGATGTTTTCGCTTGATATAGGATTGCGTTTGTGTGGCATCGCGCTTGAACCTTTCTGTCCTTTGCCAAAAGATTCTTCTACTTCGTGCACTTCGGTGCGCTGCAGGTTGCGGATTTCGAGAGCCATCTGTTCGAGGCTTGCACCTATAAGGGCGAGGGTGCCCATATAGCATGCATGGCGGTCGCGCTGGATCACCTGGGTAGATATGTCGGAAGAATCTATTCCGAGTTTTTCACATACATAATCCTGAACGAATGGCGGTATGTTGGCGAAGTTACCTACTGCACCGCTGATCTTACCGACTTCTACACCTCTTGCAGCTGCACGGAAACGCTCAAGATTGCGAATCATTTCGGCGCGCCAGAGCACCCATTTCAAGCCGAAAGATGTTATGTCGGCGTGAATACCGTGGGTACGCCCTATGCAAGGAGTGTATTTATATTTCTCAGCCTGACGTCCGAGCATCTCGATATATTTCTCGATATCTTCCAGAAGGATCGCGTTAGCCTGCTTGAAAAGGTAACCGTTTGCCGTGTCTACGACATCGGTTGAAGTAAGTCCATAGTGAACCCACTTGCGCTCTTCACCGAGAGATTCGGAAACCGTGCGTGTAAATGCCACTATATCATGACGCGTTTGCAATTCGATTTCTTTGATGCGGTCAATATTGAAAGTGGCTTTCTCATTCAATTTGACAACATCTTCCTCCGGAACTACGCCAAGTTTGCTCCAAGCCTCTGCGGCAAGAAGCTCGACCTTTAGGTAGGCGTTGAATTTATTTTCTTCTGTCCAAACCTGACGCATTATATCGCGCCCATATCTTTCTATCATATATTTTAGGTTTTAGGCCTTAGGTTTTAGGCTTTAGATTATTGATTCTTAATTTAAGTAAGTGATCACATTAAACACATATTATCGGTTTAATGAGAGAACTTACTTAGGTCTTAAGCGATAGGCTTTAGGCTATTGGTTTTAAATTTTATCATTAGGTGAAGCTTTCTAAAGCCTAACGCCTAACGCCTAACGCCTACATCTCAGATTGCCTGATATCCAATGTCGCTACGATGGAACAATGTCGGGCAATCTATTTTGGCAATGTCGGCGAGTGCGTTTTCACGAGCTTCCGCTAAAGATGCGCCCTTACCTACTACCATCATCACACGACCGCCGGAAGTGAGTACCTTGCCGTCTTTCTCGGTTGTGCCCATATGATAGACAGCAGAGCCAACATTCTCTATCCCTTTTATTTCCGTTCCTTTTTCATAGCTTCCGGGATAACCTTCGGATGCGAGCACTATCCCGAGCATGGCTTCCGGATACCATTCAATATCAAAGTCTTCTTTATCTATGGCAGCGTTGAACAAGGCGTAGATATCGCTTTTCATGCGTGGTAGCACAACTTCAGTCTCCGGATCTCCGAAGCGGGCATTAAACTCAATAACCTTAGGTCCGTCCTTGGTAAGGATGAGACCGCCATATAATATGCCTGTAAAGGGAACTCCCTCTTTGACCAAACCGGTGGCAACCGGTTTGATGATACGTTCAAGGGCTTCTTCCCGCACTTCATCGGAGATGAATGGCACTGGGGAATATGCGCCCATACCGCCCGTGTTGGGTCCCTTGTCGCCATCAAAAGCGCGTTTGTGATCCTGCGCTATGGCAAGGGGATATACTTTTTCTCCAGCAACGACACACATGAAGGAAAATTCCGGTCCGTCAAGGAAATCCTCAACCACTACCCTCCCTTTGCCGAAGCTTTCATCAAGAAGCATATCACGCAAGGCAGCTTCAGCCTCATCGTAGCTCATGGCAACGACCACGCCTTTTCCGGCTGCAAGTCCATCATATTTGATAACGGCAGGAAGAGGGCGTTTGCTAACATATTCCCAGGCGGCATCAAATTCGTCGAAGACCTTATATGCAGCTGTCGGGACATTATATTTGTCCATCATCTCCTTGGCAAATTCCTTGGAGCTTTCGATGCGTGCGGCTTCCTTAGTGGGACCGAATATCCGGAGTCCATCCTCCATGAAGCGGTTCACGACTCCTGCCGCAAGGGAAGCCTCCGGACCTACAACGATGAGGTCAAGGCAATTATCCTTGGCGAATGCAGATAAAGCATCCG
This sequence comes from uncultured Bacteroidales bacterium, assembly GCA_949123685.1. The sequence goes on from CASBHZ010000017.1 coordinate 28,549, forward strand.
TATCCTCCACACCAATCTTGACGCATTCGGCAATATTTGCAATTCCTGCGTTTCCCGGAGCGCAATATATCTTGTCAACCTGCGGACTGCGGCTGAGAGCTTCCACAATAGCATGCTCCCTTCCCCCGCTTCCTATTACAAGAACTTTTTTCATGTTTTTTAGGTGTTAGGCTTTAGGTGTTAGGCTTTAGGTGTTAGATTATATGCCTAAAGCCTAACACCTAAAGCCTAAAGCCTGACTAATTAATGTTTAAAATGACGCATGCCTGTGAAAAGCATTGTTATCCCTTTCTCGTTGGCTTTCTTTATGGAATCTTCATCGCGGATCGAACCTCCGGGCTGCACGATTGCAGTCACTCCATATTTTGAAGCGAACTCGACTGTGTCGTCGAATGGAAGGAAGCCGTCGGAAGCGAGAACGAGACCTTCGGTGTGTCCGGCAGCTTTTGCTTCTTCGAGAGCAATCTCGGCAGAACCTACGCGATTCATCTGTCCGGCACCAACACCAATTGTGGCACCATTTTTTACAACCACAATAGCGTTTGACTTCACGTGTTTTACCACGCGCCATCCAAAGTTCATGTCTGCAAGTTCTTCTGCTGACGGTTTACGGTCAGTTACCGTCATCTCCTCCGTGATCTCCTTGCATTCAAGATCGGAATCCTGCACGAGGAGCCCTCCGGTTACACCGACATACTGCTTTTGTGTCTTATCGCATTTCTCCATGTTCACCTTAAGGAGACGGAGGTTCTTTTTGGATGCGAACACTTCAAGCGCTTCATCAGTGAAGTCGGGAGCCATCACTATTTCAAGGAAGATAGGCTTCATGAGTTTTGCTGTTTCGCCGTCGAGAGGACGGTTCACTGCAACTATACCGCCATAGATGCTCACTTTGTCAGCTTCGTAGGCTTTGGTCCAAGCCTCTTTTATGTCTTTACCTGTTGCTGCGCCGCAAGGATTCATATGTTTGAGTCCCACAGCGAAAGGTTCGTCAAACTCGCGTACGATCTGAAGGGCTGCGTTGGCATCCTGGATATTGTTGTAGGAAAGCTCTTTGCCGCCAAGTTGTTTTGCATATGCTACGGAATAGGGAACCTCCTCTTCGGCACGGTAGAACATTGCCTGCTGGTGGGGATTCTCTCCATAACGAAGGCTCTGAACCTCATCGAAAGCGAGGAAAAGCTTTTCGTCAAGTCCTGCGTGACGGCGCATGTATGTTGCGATATGCGAATCATAGAGAGCCGTGTGGGTATATGCCTTTGCGGAGAGTTTGAAACGGGTTTCGAAAGTGGTGTTGCCGCTTTCCTTGATTTCGGCAAGGATATTATCGTAGTCCGAAGGATCACATACTACAGTCACGTCGCGGAAATTCTTTGCAGCACTGCGCAGCATGGAAGGACCGCCTATATCGATATTCTCAACTGCGTCTTCCAACGTGACACCCTCCTTGGCAATCGTTGCCTCGAAAGGATAAAGGTTTACACAAACCATCTCTATGGTCTCGATTCCGTTGGCTTCAAGCTGCGCCATGTGGTCAGGGATGTCACGTCGTCCAAGCAGTCCGCCGTGCACCTTGGGATGCAAAGTCTTTACCCTGCCGTCACAGATCTCCGGGAAACCTGTAACGTCGCTGATATTGATAACTTCAACACCGTTTTCACGGAGTGTTGTCATTGTGCCTCCGGTGGCAATGATCTGCCATCCAAGGTCTTGAAGGGCTTTTGCAAATTCCACTACCCCCCTTTTGTCGCTTACGCTGATTAATGCTTTCATATCTGTTGCGCTTTGCGCAGTTTGTATTTAAATTTTAGCGTTTAAAAGACTGCATATCACTTCCGGATAGAGCCTATGTTCTGTCTTGTGGATCAGTGCTTCCAGTTCTTCGATGCTGTCACCGTTATATGGCACTGCCTCTTGTGCGATAATTTTGCCTCCGTCAAGTGTCTCGTCAACATAATGGATTGTTACTCCGAACACTTTTACACCATATTCAAATGCATCGCGGATGCTGTGCGCTCCGGGGAATGCAGGCAGCAATGCCGGATGAAGGTTGATGATGCGTCCGCTGTAGCGGTTTAGTAGCTCTTCACCTATGATGCGCATGTATCCCGCGAGACATACGAGGTTGATGTGCAGCCCGTCCATTCGGTCGGCAATCATTTTTTCGAAGTCCCGTTTATTCTCGAAATCGCGTGGACGAAATTCAATAACGGGAATATTATGACGAGCCGCCCTCTCGGTTACATAAGCTCCGGGACGGTCACATACGCAGAGAGCCACTTCGGAGTCAGGTATAGCCCCTTGTTCAACAGCATCAACTATCTTTTCGAAATTTGAGCCGTTTCCGCTGGCAAATATCGCAAGTTTTTTCACTTTATTAGAAGTTTAGTGCTAAGCATTAACAATGGTGACACCTTCGCCTTCCACTATTTTGCCAATTACTGACGCTTTTTCGCCGGCTTCTGTAAGGATTTCAATTGCACGCGATGCGTCTTCGGCATTGACTGCAAGCACCATGCCTATACCCATATTGAAAATGTTGAACATCTCGCGGTGAGGCACCTTGCCATACTTTTCAAGGAGTTGGAACACCGGTAGTATCTCCCAGCTGCCTTCCTCTATTTCTACTCCCTGCCCTTCTTTAAGGATTCTGGGTATATTCTCGTCAAAACCGCCTCCCGTGATATGGGCTATTCCGTGAACGTCGATCTCGTCAAGTACCTTGTGAACCTGCTTGATATAGATCTTTGTCGGAGTCAGCAGCATTTCGCCGAGCGTCTGGTCTCCTGTACCTTCGTATTTGAGATCAAATTCGAGGTCTTGGTCGGAAACTATTTTACGCACAAGGCTGAAGCCGTTTGAATGAACTCCCGATGATGCTATGCCGATAAGAAGGTCACCGGGTTTCACTTTTGAGCAGTCGATGAGTTTGCTTTTTTCCACGGCACCTACAGTGAAACCGGCAATATCATATTCTCCTTGCGAATACATTCCGGGCATCTCGGCAGTCTCGCCCCCAACGAGGGCACATCCAGCCTGACGGCAACCCTCGGCAACCCCGCTTACGATAGCTTCCACCACTTCGGGAATATTTTTCCCCACGGCAACGTAATCAAGGAATACGAGAGGTTTCGCCCCCTGGGCAAGAACGTCGTTGACACACATTGCCACGGCATCTATGCCGATAGTGTCATGTTTCTCCATAGAGAACGCTATTTTCAGCTTTGTGCCGACACCGTCAGTGCCGCTGACAAGTATCGGATGCTCGTAGCCGAGCGATCCGAGATCGAACATGCCGCCGAACGCGCCTATATTACCCATGGAACCCGGGCGAACAGTGGAGGCTACATGCTTCTTGATGCGACTCACAACTTCATATCCTGCTTCGAGATTCACTCCTGAAGCCTCATAACTTTTAGCCATTATCTGAAATAGTTTATTGCGTTTCTGAATAAGTTCTGCATTTTGTTGCCGTGGATGTTCTTCATAAGTCCATCCGCGAAGCGTTCCGAATGTCCCATCTTTCCGAGTATTCGTCCGTCGGGAGATATTATACCCTCAATGGCTTCGGTGGAGCCGTTGGGATTGGCTGGCGATGTCATGGTTGCATTCCCTTCCGCGTCTGCATATTGGAAAGCTATCTGCCCATTGGCGCGAAGTTCGGCTGCAAGTTCTGCAGATGCCATGAATTTACCTTCTCCGTGAGAAGCTGCGATGCTGTGGAGCTCCCCTATCTCGAATCCTTCGAGCCATGGAGATGCCACGGAGCTTACGCGGGTGCTTACTATCTGTGAGATGTGACGATTTATATCATTATGGAAAAGGGTCGGGCTCTCTGCCGAGAGTTCGCCGATCTTGCCATAAGGGAGCAGACCGGACTTGACGAGAGCCTGGAATCCGTTGCAGATTCCGAGGATGAGTCCGCCGCGATCCTGCAGGCGTTTGATTGCAGCTTTTACTGTGTCGTTGAGAAGCACATTGGCTATAAATTTACCACTGCCGTCCGGCTCGTCGCCTGCGGAGAAGCCGCCGCTTAAGGCGAGGATATGACATTCGTCAATATTGCGTGCCATCTCTTCCACGGAGCGTTTGATGTCTTCGGCTGTAAGATTGATGAATACGCTGCTTCTGACTTCGGCTCCTTCGCGTTCGAATGCCTTTGTCATGTCATAGTCGCAGTTGGTGCCGGGGAAAAGGGGTAGGAACACTACCGGATGTTCGGTCTTTTCACCTTGCCAACGGCTTGTGTTTTCAGAAGAAGAGGCATTCTCTATCTTTCCTTCCACACCGCTACGGTCAGGATAGACTTTCGTGAATCTGCCCCTGTTTGCCTCGAATGCCTCCCCTATTGATATTTCTTCTCCGTTTATCAATAATTTGCCGTCTACGGTCTTGCCGATAAACTCTGCGTTGGGGAAGTTAAGTTCTGTCTTGCTTTCAACTATCATGGAGCCGTGCCCGAAGTCGAAAAGATCCTTATCGGAAACTTTTACATCGGCACCTACACCGTTTCCGAAACTCATTTTGGCGATACCTTCGCCCACACCTCCGAAGCTAACTGACCAAGCCGACACTATGTCACCGCTTTCTATTCCCTTACGGACGTTCTCGAAATTGAGGATAAGTTGTGCGGTGTCGGGCGTGAGGTCTTTCTCCGGATTGTGCCGGATGATGTATACATTGTTTCCGGCAGCTTTGAACTCCGGACTTATTACATTGCGGGCATCTACCGTGCCTGCAGCGAACGCTATGAGAGTAGGAGGAACGTTTATGTCATTGAATGTTCCGCTCATTGAGTCTTTACCTCCGATAGCGGCGAGTCCGAATGCAAGCTGCATTTCCAAGGCTCCAAGAAGGGCGGCAAGCGGTTTGCCCCAAGACTTCTCGGAGTTCATGCGCTCGAAATATTCCTGGAATGAGAATCTGAGACGACGGTAGTCAGCACCGGCGGCGGTGGCTTTAGTCAAGGCTTCGACAACAGCATAAGCCGCTCCGTGGAATGGGCTCCAGCTGCTGATGTAAGGATTGAAGCCGAAAGTCATGACGGATGCCGTGTTGGTGTGATGACTTCCCACAGGAAGTTTCTGCACGCTCGCCTGAGTTTCTGTGCCTTGTGTGCTGCCACCGAAAGGCATAAGTACCGTGGATGCTCCGATTGATGAATCGAACATCTCTATCAGACCTTTCTGGGAAGTTACATTCTCGTCTTCAAGATTATTCAGGAATTGCTCTTTAAGTCCGTTGCCTGCTATTTCGCGCTTGAACGGATCGCGGTTTTCGATGCTTCCTATGTGTGCCTTGGCGAAATGTCGGGCACCTGCAGAATCGATAAATTCACGCTTGAGGTCTGCAACGAGTTCGCCGTTATAGAACATCCTCATGCGGCCCGAGTCGGTAACGTCGGCAACGTGACGGATCTCTATATTTTCCTCATGGCAATAACGTTCAAACTCTTCCCGGTCTTTTGGCTCCACGACCACCGACATTCTCTCCTGAGATTCGCTGATCGCCAATTCAGTGGGGTTGAGTCCTGAATATTTAGTAGTGACACGGTCAAGATATATGTCCAGCCCGTCGGTAAGTTCACCGATGGCAACGCTGACACCTCCCGCACCGAAGTCGTTAGACTTCTTAATAAGGCGTGTTACTTCCGGACGGCGGAACAGACGGGAGATCTTGCGCTCTTCCGGAGCGTTGCCTTTCTGCACTTCGCTGCCGCATTCTTCGAGAGAAGATTCGTTATGTTCTTTAGAGCTGCCTGTAGCACCTCCGATGCCGTCTCGTCCTGTCCTGCCACCGAACATGAGTATTACGTCGCCCGGTTCCGGACGCTCGCGGCGCACGTCGGACGCCTTTACGGCTCCGGCAACGGCTCCCACTTCGAGACGCTTTGCCACATATCCGGGATGGTATATCTCACGCACATGTGTGGTGGCAAGTCCTATCTGGTTGCCATATGATGAATATCCAGCAGCGGCTTTGAGCGAAATCACGCGTTGTGGCAATTTGCCCTCCATCGTTTCGGCAACGGGTTTGTAAATGTCGCCGGCTCCGGTTACGCGCATCGCCTGATATACATAGCTCCTGCCGCTCAACGGGTCGCGGATTGCGCCTCCGAGACATGTTGAGGCGCCTCCGAAGGGTTCGATTTCCGTAGGATGGTTATGTGTCTCGTTCTTGAACTGAAGGAGCCATCTCTCTTCTTTGCCATCGACATCAATGTCTACATATATTGAGCAGGCATTGTTTTCCTCACTCTGCTCAAGATCTTCAAGTAGACCCTCTTTACGCAGATAGCGTGCCCCGATGGTTGCGAGATCCATGAGACACAAGCTCTTTTCATCGCGGCCAAGGTCATGCCGTATTTTTTTCCATTCGTTCAGTGCATCGCGAAGGGTGTCGGATATTGCCGACTCCTCTATTTCAATGTCTGTAAGTTCGGTGGTGAACGTGGTGTGACGGCAATGGTCGCTCCAGTATGTATCAAGGATACGGAGTTCCGTTTCGTTGGGATCACGCCCCTCTGCATTGAAATATGCCACCACTTCCATCAGGTCGTCACCGTTCATTGCGAGACCGTTGTCTTTGCAATATGCAGTCGCGGCATCGGCTGTGATTGTGCGGAATCCTGTCAGCACAGGCACCGGTTTTGCCGCTGCGCGTTCCGGTTTCTCAAGTTTTCCGAGATCTTTGGGGCGAGACTCTACCGCATTTATGCAATATTTGGCTATGCGGTTCATTTCATCCTCCCCTACCGATTCATCAAAAATCATCAGGCGAGAGCTGCTGATTTCGATATCGGCGGACGGTTCTATGAGCCTGACGCACTCTTCTGCCGAATGTGCGCGTTGGTCGAACTGACCGGGAAGACATTCCACGGCAAGATATGGCATACCGTCTATTTCCACGGATTCGGAGACATTGTCGGTTGCCGGCTCTCCGAATACCCTATAGGAACTCCTTTCCAGCAATTCAGGTGTAAATCCGAAGAGGTCGTAGACACAAAGTAGTCGTAGATTCTTGATATTGAGACCGAGATTGGAGTTCAATTCGCGGCGTAGACTTTCAGCCTCCGTGCGAAATCCCTGCCGTTTCTCAACGAATATTCTTGATTTCATGTTTTAGGCTTTAGATTTTAGGCTTTAGGCTTTAGGCTTTAGGCTTTAGTTGTCGAAATATCTAAAGCCTAAAACCTAACACCTAATGCCTAAAATTATATTTCTGATTCAAGGACTTTGCGTGCTTGGTCGGCACGGAAGTCGTCAAGTTTTTGTTTCATTTCAGGATCTGTCACGGCGATCATGGCTATGGCGAGCAAGGCAGCATTTTTAGCGCCGTCTATGCCCACGGTTGCAACCGGGATGCCGGGGGGCATCTGCACCATGGAAAGTAATGAATCGAGGCCTTCAAGACTGCGAGACTTCACAGGCACCCCGATCACCGGCAGGGTCGTGAATGCGGCAACAACTCCGGCAAGATGCGCGGCGCCGCCGGCTCCCGCGATTATGGCACATAGACCGCGGTCGCGAGCACCAGACACCCACTCTTCAAGCTGTGCGGGTGTGCGGTGTGCACTCAGCACCTTTTTTTCATACTCGATTCCGAAAGAATCTAAAATTGTCGTGGCTCCCGACATTACGTTCCAGTCGCTTGTGGAACCCATAACCACTCCTACTTTCATCATTTACCTGTATGTTAGATTAGTTTAAATCATTCCATGAAGTGTTTTGAAAACAGATTACACATACACTTAAATAAACTGCTTAAATTTAAACAGCTCCTGAACAAATAAATTCAGATATATAGGTAATTAGCCCTAAAGTTTTGATACTTAAAAGCTAATGCCTAAATATAAAAAACCACGGCGTCAGACATTTTGCCTGACGCCGCTATTTATCTGTTCACAATTTTGCACGCGTAACCGCACGCTTCCCCATTCATAATCGCACGAACCGGCTTGCGCCTCTTGCGCAACTTCCGATTTATGTAATGGGATTGTATCTTCATTGCAAATTGGAAATTTAGACTGCAAAGTTACAACTTATTTTCCACATTTGCCAATATATCTCACTAAACTTTTCCTTTGTCCTTTCCTGCAATCGTATCAAATTATTGTTAAAAGGAGAACCACCCATGCCTGTCACTACAGGCGTGGGTGGCTGATAAATAATAAATGTGACTTTTTATTATTTTACAATTACTTTCACTGTGGTTTCACCGGCTTTGACGATATAGATTCCGGATGCTATCTCTTTGAAGAATGCAGTCCCTTCGGTATCGGTGACACCTTCTGCGATCTTGGATCCTTCAATGGAATATATAGCCACTGCAGTGTCGGCACCTGCATGTACAGATACAGATCCGTATCCGGTGGTTATACGTACATTACTGCTTTCTGAAGCTATGTCGTTAACCCCGCTTATTCCAGTAACATTAATGAAATTGGTATAAAGCACCAGTTCCGGGAAGACTTCGTTCGTCATGACACACATGATGTTATGGAAGTCTTTCAAGAATGTCGTTACTCCGTTTTCTATCTTATATTCTGTGCCTTCATACAGTTCTTCGCCTACAAGGTTGTTTTCCTCGTCATAGTAGGGGGAATCTATAAACCACCTATAAGTGGTTTCTGAATTTCCTACGGAAGCCTGTGCGCTTAGATCAACCTTGCCGTTCTCCACTGATATCTGGATGGGTTTCTGCGAGCCATAATGGTATACAGTCCACTGATTGCGGGTTGGAGGAAGCGTGGCTAATGTGAAATTGTTTCCGTCAATGTATATCGCGTTCAAACGGGCGAAGTTGTCAAGATCAATTTTGCTGAGCTTGTTATTGCTGAGGAACAATTGCATCAAAGAGGGGAGTCCTTCAAGCGACACTTCTTCAAGTTCATTTGCAGACAGGACAAGTTCCCATAATTTGGGATTGTTGAACTTCACAGAAGTCAACTTGTTGGAAGATGCATAGAAACATTGTAATTCAGGATACTTGGATAGGTCTAAGGATTCCAGCTCATTTTCTGAAAGATTCAGTGTCTGCAGGCTCTTATATTGCGAGAAGTCGAAATTTGATATTTTGGCTCCGTTGATTGAAAGTTCCTTGAGTGCCGGAGATTGGGGCATTGTGATCTTTTCTACCGGTAGTTCAGAACCTGAGCAGGAGAATGCTGTCAGCCCTTTCATTGCCGATGCATCGATATATTCCAATGGTCCGGCTGACAGGCTGAATAAGGTTACCCCATCGTTGTCATCATAAGAATATACTTTAGCTTCGGCTCCTGCATGGCTCTTGCCGGAGAATGCTTTATAAGATGTTCCGAGCACGCACTGTTCGAGGTCGAGTTTACCGCTCCAGTCCACATATACGGTAGTGTTGGCTTTTGCACCCGTGAGGATGAGTGATGCCGTTCCGTCTGTAAGAGTTTTGAAAGAGGCTACTACATGTTTCGGGATTTCTGCGGTAACGATATTGGTAGTGCGGTATAGGTTCTCACCCTTGAAGTCGGGGAAATCAGGATGAGACCAAGAGCAATACACTTCTCCTACGCTTGGATCAAGGAAGCGGTAGTGACCTTCTGTGCCGGAGACTTCGCTGTCGGTGAGGATGCGTCCGTCTTCAACCCGTCGCCACTCAAATACGGTTGTTTTTCCGTCGCGGTCAAGCCAATGTTCGTTAAGGTTGATTGTAGGAGCCTTTTCCGGCATGGAGAATGCCTGTTGCGGTGCATATGTATAAACCTCGAACGCATCTGTGGCGGGAAGTGCCGGCAACGGGATGAGGTTGCGGGAGAGATTCACGTTCTTAAGGGGAGTATAAGTAGGAATCGGCAACGATCCGAGCAGGTTTCCTGAAATGTCAAGATTCTCAAGAGCTTCGCAATCTTCAAGGTCAAGGTTTTCAATCTTGTTGTTTGCCAGGTTCAGAGTTATCATCCGTGTCGCATTGTCAAGATTAAACTCTGTAAGCAAGTTATCGCTGAAGTCTACGTAAAGGGGGGTGCGTCCGTCGCTTAGTGTTACAGAAGTCAACTTGTTGCGTGGTGCGCGTATGTCTGTAAGCACGTTTTTCCCATTGTCGCCGTCAGCGCCACCGAGGTCAAGCACGGCAATATTGTTGTCAGAGAGGTCGAGTGTTTTCAGGCATCTGTTCCAGGGAAGAGTGACTGCCGACAGCTGACAATTGTTGAGCGTGAGATATTGTAGTGTCGGTGCGTCATCAAGGTTAATGAAGCTGAGAGGAGTGCCGTTCATTGCAAGAGCCGTGATATCTGATCCTTCAGGAATGTAGATTACAACATTTCCGATGCCGAGTTTTTTGCCTGTTGCATTTGGAGCTGTTGGGATGTTTGCGGATGTGGTTGTAAATTCCATTGGATTTCCGTCTCCGAAGTCTACACTGAATTTCAGTGGATTACTTTCGGACGCGCCAAGAATGCCGACACTGAATGCAACATCGGATGCAAGCGGACTCAAGCGCAATCGCACTGCAGGATTATCTTTGCCGTAGTCAACAAGTTCTTTTACTTTGAAGCGTGCAGTCGTAAGGTCATAATCTGGGAGAGCCGTGTTGCCGAAAGATACGTAAATACTGTCGGCATGGCTTTTAAGCAATGTGAGTTTGCCTTCTTCAAATTTGAAGAAATCATCGCCAAGCTCTTTATAAACTCCCGGATTATCATTGTCAGGCACCATGAGGCGTGCATAGGTTGTTGATTCGGGGCGGTTCACACGTGCTGAAAAATCGATTGTTTCTCCTACCGGATAGCTCCTTTTAACTTCGAATGGATGCTGATAGAAATAGTATTCTATCCAATTGATGCTATTGCCGGGCATCGTTGTAAAATCCATATAGTTATTGGATATGTCAAGGGTCAATAGATTTGTATTTGAAGAAATGTCTATCCCTTTCAGAAGATTGTTGGAGCAGTTCAGGTTGATGAGTTTCGGATTCTTGGAAACATCAAGATCTGTCAATAGATTCCCGTTGCAAAACAGACGTATTAGTTCCGGATTATTGCTTACATCAATAGAAGACAGTTTATACTCTTCATTATAGCTTCCATAGTGGTTGCAATAAAACTCTTGTAAAACCGGGTTGTGGCTTAAATCAATATTTACAATCTTGCTTTGGGCTATATTCAGGATTGCCAACTTTGAATTTTTGGATACGTCCAATGTCTCTACATCAGTAATGTCCAGGCAGAGGCGTACAAGTTCGGGACATCCGGTCGGATCGCAGGTTTTAAGCGATGGGCAGTGATAAGCGTCGAAAGATATGAGCTTGGGATAGTCTCGAAGAGAGAACGATGGATCCAGATTTCCTACACTTGTCAGATTGAGAAGCACCAATTCAGGTTTTGGACCTCCGACAATAAGGGCACTTTTATCGAAGGGATTATCTTCGAGTTCAAGCACTGTGAGTTTATTTAGCGGAGTGAGGTCAAGTGATTGAAGCTCATTATGGTTGAGATAAAGTATCTCAAGGTTTGTGAGTTTAGACAGGTCCAGTTCTTTTATATAGACTCCCTCCAGATTGAGGTAATCTATCTTGGATGCGTCGCCATAAATTTTTACTACGCCATCTTTTGAAACAGAGCCTGTGATCGTAGTTCCTTTTATACTTCCGTCTGAATCCGGGATAGCCATTTCCACTATCTCTTCAGTCGGTCCGTATCCGCAATCGACATCAATATATGTCGTTTCTGTAGATCCAATCACGAAATGGAATGCATTGCCGGTTCCGTGGGAATCATACAGCGTGGTGCGGAAGGTGATGATAGGCTCTTGCGAAGTTTGTGCTATTGCCGGGAATGAGGCAAGCATTATCGCAAGTGCGGTCGTTTTTAAATATTTAAACATATTATGGAGATTACGTGATTATTTTACTAATATTTTATGAGAGCAGGTGCCGTTAACATTTAGCACATATACGCCGGGTGTCATGTCTGTTGTGTCTAATACAAGCTCTTCCCCTTCTGTATAGTCGCTCATCACGAGAGTGCCGGCAACATTATAGAGGTTAGCTTTAATGCCAGATCTTCCAGCAAGGAATATCTCGTATTTTCCACCACCTAAATTCCTAATCAATAAATTTGATTCATTCTCAGACAAAGTTTCGCTTATTCCGGCACCACGGCTGAGAGCTTCTTTTAGACCGGCATATGCATCGAATTTTCCGGCACCCCACTGTACTGGATTCCCTTTGCGGACATCGTCGTCGACTATTGCAGTCTTCGCGATTATCTCTTTAACGTCTGAATATGTAAGATAGGGGTTGGCTTCGAGCCAAAGGGCTATCGAACCGCTAACCACCGGCGTTGCCATGGAAGTTCCTACACACTGATGCCAAGAGTATTTACGCCCGTCAGCTTCGAGGCATGCCTGACGATTGGCATCGCCCATTTCATTATATTTGTCGAGATAATATTCATTGGAGGAAGAAATCACTGTTGCTCCGGGTGCACAGATTGCCGGTAACTGACGGCCGTCCATCAGATTACCCCATGATGAGAATGGAGACACCTCATTATTGTTGAACAAACCGTCATAGCTATAAATGTAGCTGTCGTTTGAAGCCCATGCGTCACGCACATTATATGATCCAACGGATATTATGTTTTTACCTGTTGCCACATCAGATATTGTGCCGTCGGTTGATCCGTCAACAAATCCTAAACTTTCGAGATTGTGGGAACTGAGGTTGAAGAAGTCTCCACTGGTGAATATGTCAAGGCGCTGTCCGTCTTTGCCGGTTGCTATAAGTCCTACTACATAGTTGTCCATATTAGCTCCTGTGTCCCACAGCATCATGTCTACCACAGCCATGTAACGGTTGCTTTCTTGCGTGTCAAGCATTCCTGCCACACCGAGGTATCCGGTGAAGAATCGTTTGAGCTGCGTATTCAACATGTCATTTTCGCCACCCCTGTATTCTTCATCTGTAATATAATATTTTTCAGCTCCGTCAGGTGCCGGATCAAGAGTGATACGCTGGGAGACTACTCCTCGTGATTTGTTAATTACCACAGCCTGAAGTTCAAAAGGCTCGGCTGTGTTTGAATATACATAAACCTGTCCTGCCATGGCGTTTTTGTATTGCGAAGCAAGGTCAAGCGATTTAAAGGCTGTCATGACTTTATTGTCATTGGCGGTTAGCGTTTTGTGGAGCGCTATGGGAAGGTCTCCCTCATTGCCTGCTGCTACACATATGATAAGGGGAACCTGAGTGTCGTCACTTACAGCATCCATATATTTGGAAATATTGGAGGTGCCATCATGAGGACCGATGTTTGTGCCAAGAGAAAGGTTAACCACGACCGGAATGCGACGATCTTCCTTGACGGCTTTGTCGTAGGCATAATTAAGGATTTCCTCAATGCCGAGAGCCATGAGATAGTCAGTGCCCGCGCCGCTTGCGATTGCTATGTCGGCACCGTATGCCGCGCCATAATATGGATTGTCAATATTCTTTACTTCACTTTTATATCCGACAGTAGCATCCGGAACTATGGTAGCTACATTTGCTTTTCCCATATAGCTTCCTGCCATTATGCCGAGGGTATGGGTGCCATGGAATGTCTCGGCACTCTCGGTGTCGATTTGAGGGATACCGTCAGGACCGATGTTTTCTGTCACATATTCCCCTTTTTCAGTAGGACGGAAATAAGTGAATTGTTTTATACGGGTATTCCCGTCTGCATCCTTGAAGTTTACGTGGTTAGGATCGAAGCCGCCGTCAACTATACCGGCGATCACACCCTTGCCTGTATATGCCTGGTTAAGATCTGTTCCTGCGTGTATTTTGTCAATACCGGTAAGAGGTCGCACAAGATTCATCTTTTGTTCTAATTCACGTTCAAGACGGATGGAACTTACTGCGGGCATATCCTCAAGTAGCTTTATTTGTGAGGAAGATAATTCCGCCATTACTATTTTTCCTCGTTTTGAGCGTAAGGTTATACCGGCGTTTTCCAAATCTGATGCCGTATACCCTTCAGCCAAGGTGATGAAGGCTCCGAATAATCTTTCCTTATTGGCAGCAGTCTTCTTAATAATTTTTTTACTGCCATTGGATTGTTGGATGCTTATACCGCAGTTTTCTGCACGTAATTTTGATCGGCTTCCCGGATCAAGCTTATCTGCTGAAGCTGTTAACATCAATAGAGATGCGGAGGCGATCAACAATGCTTTAATTGAGATAAAATTTTTTCGCATGGT
>CASBHZ010000018.1 GCA_949123685.1 uncultured Bacteroidales bacterium
CGCAAGGTATTCCAACCTCAACTTTAATTGCTAATTTGGTATTTAAACCCATAGGCATGGAAATTGACCAGTTAGCAAAGGAGCATCATATTAAATTTTCAATGTTTGTTGACGATATAACTTTATCATCTAAAGTTGATTTTAAAAATCTAGTACCTCAGTTCCTTGCAATCATTAAAAAGTCTGGATTCAGAATCAGTCACAAAAAGACACATTATCAAACTAAAAATCCTATTATAACAGGTGTAATATGCCAAAACAACCGACTTCTTGCTCCTTTGGGTTATAAAAAAAAGATAGCAATACTATCCAAGCAACTCTCAACGCACGAATCTATAAAGAATAAGCTACAAGGAATAAAAGCGTATTTGTCAATAATTGAAAAATCAAGTTCGCTTTGACTATTTATGTTGTCATTATATGTGGTGATTTTATGCTATTCTCCTATCCAATTTAATCTTGCATACGGATTCCGTGTGCGACATTTTACGTTCAATGGTAGATATTTCCGAATCACTGAGGGTATGGGCAAATACCCTCTTTATAAATGTGGCAGTCTGTAAACGTGGTTTGCCGAATGCCTTACCGATATTCCATCCAAAGTGCATAATGTCGATGGTCTTTAATTGAGAATCTACCTTTATAGGTTCGACTTTAGGCAAAGAATCTGATAAGTAGTATTCTGTAACATATCCACATAAGCGATTAAGGTCAGTTTCGTTAAGATAGAGAACCAAAGTTTGTTTTATATATGTGAGAACTTTATCTAATTTTTTTTGCGATGCTCGTTCTTTTTCAGCCATAGCGGTAGCGTGGTATATCTCATATTCTGTTGGCTGGCTGGATTCTTCTATGGGAGTATTATTGATAATAGAAGATGTGGCTTCATTCTTTGGAAGCTCTGTACTGTCTTCATTGGATTCTGAAAGCGAGAGAGTAGAAACTTCTTCTGTGGTGTCAGATGGAGTTTCATTTTCGATTTCAGATTCTGAAACGATAGATTCTATATCTGCTGCACTTTCAATAACTTCATGATGTTCTATTGGAATTTCAGCTACCACCGTTTTGTTGCGATAGCTCTCAAATCTCATAAAGCATCTTTCTATTGTTGGGGAAAGGAGTTGTCTGAATGCTATTTGCAGATTGAGATAGATTGCTCCAATGACAATAGAGCATACTACAAGAATAAGGTAGCTGCTGAACTCGTCCCAACCATAGTGAAGTACGGTCTGACGGGCTAAAACACCAATGATTGCGATTGTACCAAAAACAATCAGATGCAATGTTATATGTTCTATCTTTCTCTGTTCCATAGTGAGATGTATTAATCGTTTGTGTGCAAATATATAGGATTAATTTTTGAGAAAACCCATAGTTTTGCTTGTCAATGAGCTTTTGACGATATATTTCATTACTTTTCACCATGTTACACTCCTAATAATAAGCGCATTGCAAATTTCTTGTTTTTGGATGAAAATAGTTAGGTAAATAGGCTTGTGTATCTTAAAAACAGAAATTATCTGCATCATTTGGGGTGAAACAATGCAGATAATCAATAGGGTATAGAGATATAGCTTATTAGCAATACAATGTATGGTTTGTACCCTTGTTGAGATATAAAAGGATGTTGTAATCTTGATTATGAGCGACTTTGTTTATTAGCCATTCTCTGAATACTATGGAATGTCCGGTGTCTATTTGATAAGATAAGGCTACAACCATATCGAGATTATACACATCGGCATTGTTCCCATTCTCCAATTTGATGTACTTACAAACTTCGTGGCTCTTCAAAATATTGGTTTTCAAGATTCTCTTGATTGCTGCATGGATAGCTCCAGCCGTTGTATAAAACAAGTCTGCAAGTTCCCAAGTGGTCATCCATACTTCGCCATCAGAAATATGGATGCCTAGCCCTTTGTTGGTTATGATTCCTCGTTTCATAGTTACAATTTACTTGAGTGATATTTTATTGGCTGTTTCTCGCTTCTTGGAATTGACCAAATCGGCATATATTTGAGTTGTGGACACGTTCTTATGCGTTAGCATCTTTGATACTGTGTAAATATCTGTACCTAAGGATATTTGTATGACGGCATACGAGTGACGAAATCCGTGGAAGGTTATCGGTTTCGTTATTCCTGCCTTTTTGAGCCAGCTTTTCAGTGGGTAATTAATCATACTTCGCTTCAAATCCTTGAAAACCTTGCCTGTTCCGGGTGTGCCGCATAGTTCGTAGGCTTCGTAACTGATGGGGAGTGTCGCTTCCGTCTGGGTTTTCTGTGTTCTGATACGTAAACAATAGCCTTGGTCGGGGGCGATAGTGAAGTCTTCCCATTGCAGGTTTAGAATATCACTGATGCGTAAACCTGTCAGACAAGCAAACAAAGAGGCTGCTTTCAATACGGGGATGTCGCAAGGAGTGGCTGCGAGTTGCTTCACTTCGTTCAGAGTCAGATACTCTTTCTTCACATCTTGTGGCTCAATCTTATCAAGATAGTCATTGATGTTCTCACGAAACCATTTGTCCCGATAGGCAATCTTCAATAATCCTCTGAAAGTAGAGTAGTAGCCGGATGCCGAATTGAGGGACATGGGTCGGTTGCTATGTTTGAGTTGCTTGGCATTCAGCAAGTATTCACGGAATTTTTTGCATAAGTCTACATTTACATCGCCAAAGGTACATTGTCCCTTGACGAAGTTGTAGAAATGCTGATAGACGAATTGCCATTTTTGGTCTTTGTTCCGGCACATCTTCTTGAAGTAGGCGAGGAAGTCGGCTTTCTGTTTGGTCTTATCCAAGAAGCCAAACTCTTCATTGATGAGCGATTGCACTCTGATGCACCGGATAGCCTCTGCCTTGTTCAACATATCGTTGTTGAACTCCCGTTCCATTTCGTTTTTGGGGTGGGCATAGATGTAGATACCGAGGTATTCCCTGCGGCTCATCTGCATCGTTTCGGGGTTACGGACTGCCGGATAATAATCCAGATACAAGGAAATACGATTATTCCTAATCGCTCTTTGTCGAACTGTTACTTTTGTACACGTGTGTGACATACTGTTTAATATTTAGAGTTTTACATTTGTTTGGTGCAAAGGAATAGAGTGATTCAATGGTGGGTACATTCACCG
The DNA here is from genome assembly GCA_949123685.1 of uncultured Bacteroidales bacterium. The sequence goes on from CASBHZ010000018.1 coordinate 3,136, forward strand.
ATAAATAACTTATTCAATCTTTGGGGCGGCAAGTAGTTTATCCAATTCAAGTTTGGAGATAAGCGTGTATTTGCCTTTCTTGACCTTGTGGATATTATGGTACTTCGCATAATGATAGAGCTGGTCACGAGTAAGATTGAACTTTTCCATTGCTTCGGCCACCGTATAATATTGTGGTTCTTCGGGTGCTGCAATGCCCTTAGCTATATCTACATGCTTCTTGGAATAGTACACTATGATTCCCTCTTTCTTCTTCGGAATGGCATTCTTAGAAGCGAAACAGTAGATGGCGGATAAGGTCATACTGAATTTTTCCTGCATTTCCTGTGTGCTATACCATTCGGTAATGTCAGGATTTGGGGCTTTCTTGGCAAAGTAAGCGTCCATGTGCTTCTTGCTCCAGTAGGTCTTGCCACGATTGAAAGTTCGAGGGATATTGTTCTTCTTGGCTACCACAAATATCCATGACTCGTTTACATGGTATTTCTCTTTCACTTCTGCTGTGGTGTAGAAGTCGGTGATAGGGGCTTTCTCTTTTGGTTGTTTGTTCTCTGCTTCTTGAACAATAAAGTCTGTCATGTCTTCTATATCGGCTCTGCGAACAAGCGTTTTCCTTTCAAATCGGATTACTTTGATTGTTCCATTGCGGATATAGCGATATATAGAAGTACGCCCAATATTTAATAACTCGGCTACTTCTGATGGAGTAAGATACTCCTTGTTCAAATTAGGAGGTGTCTTTATGCTTTTCCCTAATTCATGTTGCAGACTTTCAATGCGCTGTTTCCTAACCCTGTCTTTATAGGCAAGATTGGCGCATCGGTGTGAACAATACTCTGTGGTGGTCTTATGGGCTGTGAAAACAGCATTACACCACTTACATCTTTTCTGAATGTCGATTTTACTACTCATTATTTATCCGTTTATTTCGCCAAATATGTTTCATTGCGTACCACCACGTACCATGACGTACCAGTGTGTCCACGACCTTTCCGACCTAAAATCGGAGAGTAACAAGCGAGCAACAAATACGGTACAAAAATGAGCTGAAAAAGCCCTATAAACGATAATCATCGCTTATAAGGCTAAAAAGAAAGGCGTTCAAAATGAACGCCTTAATAATCATTGATGATATATACTAATCGTTGGTAATCACCACTTACTTGCCGATGCAGAAGCGGGTGAAGATGGAGGCGAGGAGGTCGGGGGTGGAGATGGTGCCGGTCAGGGTGGCGAGGTGGTGGAGGGATTCGCGGACGTCCTGGGCGATGAAGTCGGCGGACAGTCCGGTCTCCAAGGCGATGCGTGCCCGTTGCAACGCTTCCATTCCCCTCATCAGCGCGGCATAATGCCGTCCGTTCGTCAGGATCATATCCGTATCAGGATTGTAGTCTCGACATATTATCTCTGTCATCCTCTGTTTCAATCCGTCAATACCATCACCCGTAGATGCACAGACCCCTATCCTGTCAATATTCAGATCCGCATTTAAACCAACATGTAAATGAGAGAGAGAAATTGTCCCAATAGTCTGGATGTCAGCACTTGCATTCAGAAGGTCCGTCTTGTTGAAAACTATGATATGCGCAGCATCCGTCAATTCTACCATACGGGCAGCAATATCCTGCAACTGAGAGTCCGTATCCGCGGCAAGATCTACAATCCACAATACCATCGCTGCGCGACGCAGGCGTTCTTCAGCCCTGTCAATGCCTATACGCTCTACCTGGTCATCCGTAACACGCAATCCTGCCGTGTCGGCAAATCTAAACAGGATGCCGTTGATTTCACATGTGTCTTCAATTATGTCGCGCGTCGTACCCGGTATATCGCTAACTATCGCCTTATCCTCGTCAAGTAGCTGGTTGAGCAAAGTCGATTTTCCGGCATTCGGTGCCCCGGCAATCACTACCGGAACTCCATCTTTAAGTGCCTTTCCTGTTGAATATGACAATGCAAGACGGTTCAAAACCGTTATTATCTCATCTGCAAGATTTCGGAGACGTTCCCGGTCTGCAAATTCAACTTCCTCTTCCGAGAAATCAAGCTCCAGTTCAAGTAAAGAAGCAAATTCTATCAACTGCTCGCGCAGACTGTCAAGATATGCCGTGAAACGTCCGTTTGCCTGCTGCATCGCCATCTTGTGTGATGCCTTCGATGAGGAGGATATAAGGTCAATCACCCCCTCTGCCTGGGCAAGGTCGATTCTGCCGTTCAAGAACGCCCGTTTCGTAAACTCTCCCGGCTCTGCGGGACGCGCTCCGTGACGCACAAGAAGGTTCACTATTTCTCTCTGTATCCAACGGGATCCATGACAGGAGATTTCAAAGACATCCTCCCCCGTGAACGAATTAGGCCCTTTGAAAAAAGTGAGCACCACTTCATCAAGTTCGGTGCCATCCTCAAACATTATCTTTCCAAGATGCACAGTATGCGACCTCAACGTGCCCAGGTCTTTACCTTTCCAGCATTTGGTAAGGATCCCGACGGAATCATCTCCCGAAATACGTATTACGGCAATTCCTCCGATACCGGGAGGTGTCGAAACCGCAACTATCGGGTCACCACATATCATCGCACTCATCGTTGGTTCCATTCTCTGAAAGATGCTTTAGATTCAACTTCTTTTTCTATTTCATCGGGCAATGCAGAGAAGAAATCATAACCCGTAAGAGCTTCTACATCATCCACGGTCATCACATAGTTTTGCATATTTCCGGGAGCTGACATATTGGGATAAACGAAACCTATGGCACGCGGCTTATCCACATATGGAGCCAATATCACCTTGAAAAAGGCACTTGGCACAAGCACCCCGTTTCCTATCGTTTTCGTATCCCCCTTTTCATATATGGGCCCAGCCACGATCACTATTGCTGAATCTCGTCGCGCCCAGTTACGTTCTTTATTTTCGAGTGTATTCCAGGCACCGGAATTGAGCGCATGATCCTGCGGACACATGTTTGCCATCACAAAACAGTCGTCCATGGCATCCTGACTCCATTTCTGCTCTGCCGCCGGACACATATGTCCCCTGTCGTAGCCTGAATTGCGATAATCATATGTCGTAGGGCATCCTGCCACCTCCGCATCCTGCCAAAATTTATTATGACGCGAAGCGCCGCCGTCGGTCTCCGCCCCGAGCAATTCCCACGCCACCCAGTTCGGTGTGCGGTTATGGCGATTGAACGACATACGGAACCCTGTATATTCATGCTCTTCAGATTCTACCGATTTTGGCATAACTACGTGATCAAGACCGTCATAATGTAGCGCCATCCCCGCAGGGGCAACTCCCCTTCCTGCACCATCCGTCTCGGTAGCCGTTATCTTTGTCTGGGCTTCAGGCTGATCCTTCCGTGAGCATAAGTTATATGCCCCGAAACAGATCAGGCTCACGCACAAAGCCAATATAATAAAGATCCATAATCTCTGTTTCATAACACAAAATTACAAAAAAACATCTTATTATGTCTCTCCTTTATAAGATATTTCGTAAATTTGCAGGCAAACATCCACGTCAATTGCATCATGTATGCAAAAGCGTGTAATAAAATCAGAAATATCATGACCGTAACCGAACGCTTTCTTGATTTCGTGAGATTTGACACCCAAAGCGACGAACTCACAAACATGACCCCTTCCACTCCGGGTCAGATGGAATTTGCCAAATATCTCAAAGGCCTACTGGAAGAGATGGGGCTTGAAGAAGTTTCACTCGACGATAATGGCTACCTTTTTGCCACCCTCCCCTCCAACACATCAAAAAATGTGCCCACTATAGGCTTCATTGCGCATATGGACACTTCTCCCGACATGTCCGGCAAGCATGTGAATCCACGCATTGTCAAAAATTACGAAGGCAACGCAATCACCCTCAATGCCGAGAAAGAGATCATCCTTTCGCCTGAAGAATTTCCCGAACTGCTCAATTATATCGGTCAAGACCTTATCGTCACCGATGGCAACACGCTCCTCGGTGCCGATGACAAAGCCGGCATAGCTGAGATTATAGATGCCGTGGCTTGGCTGCAGGCACATCCCGAAATAGAGCACGGAAAAATCCGTATCGGATTTAACCCTGATGAAGAAATCGGACTTGGCGCCCATAAATTCGATGTTGAGAAATTCGGCTGCGAATTTGCATATACGATGGACGGGGGAGCTGTAGGCGAACTCGAATATGAAAACTTCAATGCCGCTTCTGCTAAAGTAAAGATCAAGGGGCGCAACGTGCACCCCGGTTGCGCAAAACACAAAATGATCAACTCCATCCGCGTAGCCAACAGCTTCATAGCCATGCTGCCACGCTGGGAAACTCCGGAGCATACGGAGGGTTATGAAGGTTTTTACCATCTCGTGGGTATTGAAGGAAGCGTAGAGGAAACAACAATCACCTACATCATACGCGATCATGACCGCGCGCGCTTTGAAAGCCGCAAACGCGAGATCGAGCACCTCGTGCGCAAAACCAACATGGAATATCCCGGCTGCTGCACCGTGGAAATAAAGGATCAGTATTACAACATGCGAGAAAAAATCGAACCTGTAATGCACATAATCGAAATTGCAGAGAAAGCAATGCGTGAAGCAGGGATCGAGCCCAAGGTTCAACCCATACGTGGTGGCACTGACGGCGCACAGCTATCTTTCAAAGGACTGCCCTGCCCCAATATTTTCGCGGGAGGCGAGAACTTCCACGGAAGATACGAATTTGTTCCTATCCAGTCAATGGAGAAAGCGCGTGATGTTGTGGTCAACATCTGCCGAATCATTGCGGAATAAAAACCGGTTTATATTTTTTAAACAGCTTTTTGACACTTGAAAGAACCGACACTAATAGTCATCACAGGGCCGACAGCTTCAGGCAAGTCGGCCCTTGCTGTTGACCTTGCCAAACGTCTCGGCACAGAAATCATATCCGCCGACAGCCGGCAGATATACACAGGCATCCCCATTGTCACGGCAATGCCCACCCCAGAAGAGCGGGCAAGCGTGAAACATCATCTCATCGACATGCTTCCCCTTGAGGCATATTATAGTGCATCCCGTTTTGAAGAAGAAGCGTTGGCAATTGCGGAGCAACTGCTGGCACGGACCGGATCAGCGATCGTATGTGGAGGCTCGATGATGTATATCGATGCCCTCTGCAACGGCATCGATGAGCTACCTACCGTCCCCGAAGAGATTAGGCATAGCCTTGAAAAAGAATATAAAGAAAAGGGGGAAGAATGGCTACGGGAAGAATTAAGCCGGCTTGACCCTGAATACTACGAAAAAATAGACAAAAAAAATCTGAAACGGGTTTTCCACGCCGTAGAGATCATACGCACGGCAGGGAAGCCATATACTCAATTACGCACAGGAATCAAGAAAACGCGACCGTTCAAGATAAAGAAATACATGCTGGATCTTCCGCGCACTGTTTTATTCGACCGTATCAACCGGCGCGTAGAAGCCATGATAGATGCCGGACTTGAAGATGAAGCGAGATCCGTTTATCACATGCGTCACCTAAACTCCCTCAACACCGTAGGACTCAAGGAAATGTTTGCATGGTTCGACGGCACGATGGACCACCACTCGGCAATAGAGCGTATAAAGAAAAATACACGCGTCTACGCCAAGAAACAACTTACTTGGTGGGCGCGTGATAACGAGATCATCAGATGCGACGCATCCGATCCTGACATTATAAACAAACTTATTCTTCCTGATTAGAACGGCGCACCGACTGTATCGGGCTCTGATTTTCGGGCAATGGACCTGTAATAGCGGAATCGGCATGTTTCTGCTTCTTCATCTTGATTTTCACCTTATCAAACCCCTTGCCATAAACGCCATTGACAGCACCTTGCGTCACGAAAGCATCCTCGTCAATACTCTTGATGATTCTGAAAATAGTCACTGACTCAATCTTTCGGCACCACACCATCAGAATCTTCACATCATGCTTGGAATACCAGCCCTGTCCGTCAAGCACAGTCACGCCCCTATGTGCCTCCTTATTCACCCTGTCAGCAATCTCCTGCCATTTTTGCGAGAAAATAAAGAATTGCGTAGCCTGCCTGTTGGTGTTTATAATCATGTCGGTAACATATGAAACAATAAACGTCACCATGAAGCCATATACGATAGTCGGTATTCGCGCCTCTATACGCGCATCCCAAGGTCCGTCAAACGGAAGGAGTATAGATGACGCCACAATCGACATGTCCACGAATATCATTGTCCGTCCTATGCTGACATTGCTTTTCTTTGCCACCATTGCCGCCACGATATCCGTTCCGCCCGATGAGCCGTTATGAATAAACGTTGTTCCGATTCCAACTCCGCAAAGTATAGCGCCCAAAGCCACACTCACAACCCGGTCCGGCACCAAGGCATGACCTATGCTCATAAAAATATTCTCGAAAACGCCGATACCGAGCGCAACGATAGTCACACCGAAAATAGTTCGCAAAACAAAAGTCCTGCCCACTATCTTATAAGCGGCAGCCAACAGAAGAAGGTTGACCACATAAGAAGTGACAGCTACAGAAATGAGTCCATTAGTAGCGAAATACACGAGTGTTCCCACACCGGCAACCCCGCCGATAACAATCTCATGAGGAAGGATAAAGGCACAAAAAGCAAACGCATAGGTAAGAAGTCCGAAGATTATAACAACATAATCCTTGGCATTAGTCATGAGACTATTGTATTTATTACCGCCCATTATTAAATTACTACAAAAAATGTTTCTTCTGATAATTAAAAACGATTTTAACTTTTTGAAATTGCTTAAGTAAGATTTACAATTCTTCAGAATTGCTATATAATGAAGTATTGAAAATTAGTTTAAACAACTTCTTTATGGCATATTTAAAATCGAACGCAAAATTACTCATTTTTTTCAATTATCAGAGGGATTTTTATAAATTTGCAAACGGAATAAAATAAAAATAATATGAAACGCATCCCAACACTCCTCTCTGTAATGGCTTTAACGTGTGGAACAATGAGCGCCACAGATTTCTTCTCCACAGAAACACCGGAACAGCTCTTCAATCTCGGTATCAAAATTGGAGTCAACACATCAAACCGCACTGTCGGACAAGAAAACATGCAAGGATATAACGTGCAGGGATGGGGCACCGGAGTCGATCTCGGAGTCACAGCCGACATCAACATACGCAATTACCTAACTATCCAGCCGGGGGCATTCTTTGAATCGCGATCAAACACATATACGTTTATCAATATGGTCCCCGTATATGGTGCACCCACTGACGAACTCATGACACAAGCCGGGACATTTAATTCATATGCCCTCACAATTCCCGTCTTAGGCTCTATCAGGTTCAACATAACCGATGACATACGCTGGAATATAGACTTCGGTCCATACGTATCATTGATGTTCGGATCAAAACTCAAGAACAAGGTCAACCATAATTCATTTGACAATGACGGCGTGCCGGCGGCCGGAGCTGAATTCAAGCAGAAAGCAGCTCCTGTTGACTTCGGTTTTAAGTTTGGCACAGGATTGCAAATACTTAGGCATTATTCAATAGGTGCCCATTATATGGCAGGCGCAGTCCACGCATGGAAAGATGTAAAAGCCGACTTTGGCAAATATTCCTACGCAGGACGCACCAAAGCCTGGGTATTCACCATCGGATATGACTTCTAAATTTTTAATTCCGAAATCATAAACCGTTTAGTATAAAAGCGAAAGGCAGGATATCTCCCGCCTTTCGCTTTATATTTGATTATAATAGCCTAAAACCTAACGCCTAAAACCTAACGCCTAAAGCCTAACATCATACACCTCCGTCAGCATTTCGCGCAGATCGCGTGTATCCCGGAGCTTAACATCGCCATGGGTCATCAGCATCATCTCCACGCCACTCTGCTCCGCGCTATAGGGAGGCTGAACATAATTTATATCCTCGCGGAGTTTAAAACCGCAACGCTCATAAAACCTTATCCGGCGTTCCGCCTCCGGAGTTTCAGGTTTCTCCACCTCAAGCAACACATCAGGACTAACCGTTTGGAAAAGATGGCTGAGCAACTTACGTCCTATATTTTTGCCCCGGTGCTCAGGCTCCACGGCAAAATGCTCCACATAAACAAAGCCCTCGAAAACCCAATAAGAAAGGAAACCGAGGAAATATCCGCCACCATCATCAATGGCAAATGCATGAAACTTTCCACCCTTCTCCTTTACAAAATTTGCCACATGTTCGGCATTTTTATAAATACGCCTTTCATTCTCCGGAAAACTCTCATTATATAATTTCAAAAAAGCCGGATAATCTTTCTCATCTAAATTTCTAAATTCCATAGTATTATAAATTTTCCTTCATGCGTTTGTAAATAAAATCCTTTCCACGCGACATCTTGTCACCCTCCGGTTTGTTTATACCCGGCAACACCACTGCGGAATGCTCAGGCATCCAATTCACCACCGAATCCATCCACTGCACCATGCCGGCACGTGTAGGATGCGGATTCTTCGCGCTCTGACGCGGAAGCTCCAGCTCATAACTGCGGAAAAAAGACTCTCCGCCTAATTCATCTTCGAGCCAATCATTGAGTTTCTTACCTTTGTCATGACCCGGCCATGACGGAGGTCCGACCCACAAAATAGGGCGTCCACCCGTAGCCGAACGGATATTCTCCACCGCTCCTTTAAGCTTCTGTTCAGGATTTTGCTCGAAAAGTTCATTCATTCCAAGACTTATAAACACGGCATCAGGGTCCTGATCATTCACGATCGACTCGAATTGCGAAGAATCTCCCCATTTGGTAATTGTAGATCCATCCCAGACTATAGTTGCCACCTCGAAACCATTCCTTTCGCCATAAGCGTTGAGACGTTCAGATAGCCAGCCGGTCATTGAATCCCCAACGAAAAGCACCTTCCTCACAGGTCTGCGGGAATCCGGAGCCGAACTGATTAAGAATGCTGCAGCCTGAATAATGACGGCACATACGACCGTATAATATAAAACAGGAAGTATCTTTATCCTTTTCATAAATAATGAATCATATAATTTAAGTATGACTCGCAAATTAGTTAATGCATATTTTTAGCGGATTTTCGAGGGATTTAAGTGAGTTCAGGAAGGAGCAATGCGTGCATTGTGACTGATGGAACTCGCTTAAATCACCGGAAAGACGCAAAAAGATGCATTGACTAATCAATATATTAAATAATTTCGATGTCATACTTTCCTGTTTAATATAACAATAAATAGAGCAAAATTCTTATATTTTAGCAACAATAAAACTTTTTTTGTTAATTTTGTAAGAGCAAAAATACAGAAAAATGAAAGAAAACAAAGATAAGAAAATAGTGCTGAGTGGCATCCGCGCCACCGGCAATCTTCACCTTGGCAACTACTTCGGTGCTCTCTCTAAATTCGTGCGTATGCAGGATGATTACGACTGCCGTTATTTTGTTGCCGACCTGCATGCCCTCACCACTGCACCGGATCCAGATATTCTACATGAGAACGTAAAAAATATCCTTGCCGAATATCTTGCAGCAGGACTCGACCCTGAAAAGAACACAATCTACGTGCAAAGCGACGTTCCAGAGATATCGGAGATGTATCTCCTCATGAACATGCATGTAGGAATCGGAGAACTGATGCGCACTGCATCTTTCAAAGACAAGGCACGGAAAGCATTGGGCATAAACTCAGAAAGTGACGAAATAGAGAAAGAAATCATAGGCAATCAGACCAACCAACGTGTAAATGCCGGTCTTCTTACCTACCCCACCCTAATGGCGGTAGACATACTTATCCATCATGCCGACTATGTGCCCGTGGGCAAAGACCAGGAGCAGCACCTCGAACTCACACGCCGTTTCGCACGCCGTTTCAATTCTTTCTACAAAACTGAATATTTCGGTGAACCGGTCAATTTCAACTTCGGCGGTGAAGCCGTTAAAGTGCCGGGACTCGACGGATCCGGGAAGATGGGCAAGAGCGAAGGAAACTGCATATACCTTATAGATGATGAAAAGACGCTACGCAAGAAAGTAATGCGCGCCGTAACAGACGAAGGACCTCAGACTCCGGGATCAGAGATGAGCGAACCCATCAAGAATCTTTTCACACTCCTTGAACTTGTGTCCACCCCCGATGTGGTGACACATTTCCGCGATGCATATGCAGATTGCTCCATACGTTACGGAGACCTCAAGAAACAGCTTGCCGAAGACATCCTCAAGGTTACACTTCCCATCCGCGAACGCATACTTGACATCCGCAACAACGAGGATTACCTCTCACGCGTGGTTCGAGAAGGCGCGGAACGCACACGTGAGTACGCGTCAAAGACCCTAAAAGACGTTCGGGAAATAATGGGGATAAGGAGGTTTTAGGCTTTAGGTTTTAGGTTTTAGACTATTCCATTAAGCATTCACCTGATGGTACTCAACTGGATCTGGATATCGTTTTTCATTATCGCCTTCCTTATGGCTGCAGGACGCAGCCTTTGGGGAGGCGATCTGCAGGTATGGAGCGATATAATGAACGCCTCTTTCGATCAGGCGGCTTTCGCATTCGAGATCTCGCTGGGACTTACCGGAGTGCTCACTTTATGGTTGGGGATTATGAAGATCGGCGAACGGGCGGGAGTTGTTGAGTTTTTCGGGAGGCTCATAAGTCCCTTCTTCTCAAGGCTCTTTCCCGGCATTCCCAAAGGCCATCCTGCAATGGGCGCGATATTCATGAACATATCCGCCAATATGCTCGGACTTGACAATGCCGCCACCCCGATGGGACTCAAAGCTATGCAGGAAATGCAGAACCTTAACGAAAAAAAAGACACAGCCACCGATGCCATGATCATGTTCCTGGTGCTCAACAGCTCCGGACTCTGTCTGATACCGATCAGTATAATGATGTATCGCGCACAAGGCGGCGCAGCAAATCCCACAGACGTATTCATCCCTATACTCATAGCCACGGCAATCGCAACCATAGTGGGACTCACCGCACTATGTATCAGGCAGAAGATAAAGATGGATCGCGTGATCTGGGGATGGCTCGGGGCAATAGCGGTAACAGTCGGGGCAATTACATATTTCTTCGCAAACCTTCCAGCCGACAAGGTTCAGCTATATAGCACTTTCGGAGCGAACCTCATCCTCTTCAGTGTCATAATTGCCTTTATCCTCGCGGGGGTCAGACGCAAGCTCCGCGTATACGATATATTCATAGAAGGAGCAAAAGAGGGATTCAAGACAGCAGTCATGATAATCCCGTATCTTGTGGCAATACTTGTGGCAATAGGGATGTTCCGCGCATCCGGTGCCCTTGATATATTCACAGGATGGGTGCAGAGCCTTGTGGCTTGGCTCGGATTCGACACCCAATGGGTCGGAGCCCTGCCAACCATGCTCATGAAACCGCTGAGCGGCAGCGGCAGTTGCGCCATGATGCTCGACGTGATGAAAACCAACGGGGCTGACGCCTTCGTCAGCAAACTGGCAGCTGCCGTCAGGGGTTCAACCGACACCACTTTCTATATCCTCGCAGTCTACTTCGGTTCTGTCGGGGTTTCCAAAACCCGCTATGCAGCCGGATATGCACTTCTTGCTGACATCACAGGTGCAATAGCGGCTATTGCCATTGCATACCTCTTCTTTTAACACCCCTTTAAGTTCCCACCATACTTATCCCCGAAAAAAATGTCTAAAGCAACGTTAAAGAAAGCTCTCAATGAGATGGATAGAGATAGTCTTTCGGAGATAATCTGCGAACTATATGATGCACGCCCGGAAGCCAAGGAATATCTTGAATTTTGGATAAATCCGGATGCCGACAAAGAACTTGACAAATACCGGCAAAAAATATTCAAACAGTTTTTCATTTCCGGATCAAAACCGAGGAAATCCCCCGTATTCAAGGAAATCAAGACATGCATCAAATATTTCACCACCCTTTGCATAGACCATGAAAAGACTGCCGACCTTATGCTCTACACGCTCGATCTGTATCAATTATGGCTATCGGAACGCAAACGGATAATGAGCCATCAGACTCGCGTGGAGCGATTCATCAATGACACGGCGGCATATATCGAAAGTCACAACCTCGAAGACAGGTATGAACTGAGGTTTAATCGGATACGCGAAGAGATGTCGGAGCTTTTCAAACGCGGAGAAGAGCCATTGCGCCAACGTTGGAAACACTGGTGGTGACCATAACATGCCGAAAAACATATTAAAATTATTTGCAGTTTTATTCCAATTTTCTAAATTTACCGCGCTGAAAACATAGAATTGTTTTCAATCCTTTAACCTAAATCCATACTACCATGAAAATTGGAATCCCTAAAGAAATCAAAAACAATGAGAACAGAGTAGGCGCCACACCGGCGGGAGTGAAAGAGCTTATCGCACACGGACACGAAGTATTCGTTCAGCACACTGCCGGAGAAGGAAGCGGTTTTGCCGACGAAGAATATATCGCGGTAGGAGCTACCATACTCCCCACCATAGAAGATATTTATGCCACGGCAGGGATGATAATAAAGGTTAAGGAACCTATCAAACCTGAATATCCATTGATCCGCAAAGATCAGGTAGTATTCACATATTTCCATTTCGCATGCGACCGCGAACTCACCGAAGCCATGATGGCATCAGGAGCAGTGTGCATCGCATATGAAACAGTAACCGACCGCGAACGCCGCCTTCCCCTGCTTGTCCCCATGAGCGAAGTTGCCGGAAGGATGTCAATTCAGGAAGGTGCCCGTTTCCTTGAAAAGCCTCAAGGTGGACGCGGCGTATTGCTTGGAGGCGTGCCAGGCGTAAAACCCGCCAAAGTCCTGGTTCTTGGAGCCGGAGTGGTAGGCAGGAACGCAGCTCTTATGGCTGCCGGACTTGGAGCCGACGTTACAATCACCGACATATCCCTTCCCACTTTGAGACACTGTTCGGAAGTGATGCCCAAGAATGTAAAGACACTATTCTCATCCCGCCATAATATAGAACTTGAGCTACCCGATACTGATCTCGTGGTAGGATCGGTTCTTGTTCCGGGAGCAAAGGCTCCTCACCTTGTGACTCGCGAAATGATTAAGCTGATGCGTCCCGGCTCTGTAATGGTAGATGTTGCCGTAGATCAGGGAGGATGTTTCGAGACCACCCACCCGACCACCCACTCCGAACCGACATATGTTGTTGACGGCGTTATACAGTATGCAGTGGCAAACATACCGGGGGCAGTGCCGTATACCTCCACAATGGCACTAACCAATGCAACCATGCCATATGCACTCCGTATTGCCGACCTCGGTTGGAAAGAGGCATGCCGCAAAGATCCGGGACTTGCAGAAGGTGTAAACATGGTTGACGGCAAGATAACATACAAGGCAGTTGCAGAAGCTTTCGACCTGCCATACTCTCCCCTGAGCATTTAAGACACTTTTGATATACAGCCGGAGGGGGTAGCGATCTGATCGCTACCCCCTCCTATCATTGAGACCTTAATAAAAGAATACTTACAATGTAAACATCAATTGCATCTGGATGCGGTTATCACAAGCCGATCCGGCATTCCATGTTCCGCGCTTGCCATAAAGATATTCCATGCCTACCTGCAGATATGAAGATATGTTATAGAAAACATTCCCTGCCGCATAGAAACCATATTTATAATTATTTATGTTGTCAGGTGCATCCGCCGCCGCAATTGCATAAGGGCCAACGCCCCATATACGGGATTCGGAAACCATTGCATTCACTTGCCATTTCTTGCTTATATTATATGTAGCCCCCAGAGTGATTCCCATCATCGGAGAAGGAGTCATATGACCCGGCTGGGAATCTTCCGGAACAAACGACAGCGGTTGACCCGCCAGATCCTGAATATAGGCACCGATACCCTTTCCATAAGCCGCCTGCATATAGAGTATAAGCGGTTCCACCGGATTCAGGTTGCCGCTCAGCATCAATCCCCAACCCACAGAGTTGCGTCTCTTGCCTTCCAACATGTCGCGATACGCAAAATTACGTATTATACCCGACAGCCGGATACGGTTATAATCAGATGCCGCATATTCCACCCACATCGGAATGTCAGGAACGTTCTGATTATATGCCTCGGGGTCTGCTACGGGCTTACCCTCAATCTCTTCCTGACGCCAAGTCTTGAAATCATGCCCCCGATAAACACCGTTGGAAGTATAATAATTGGGAATATCCAACCCCGCAGCAAACCGGAATCCATTAAACGAAGGGGAAACATAGCTGACCTCATATACTGAAGTAGATACCATTCCGCAAGGTCCTTGAGGATCTATAGTCGGGGGAGACGCTGCCGTGCCGTCTTCAAACAGGGTTGACTTCAGACCTGCAGTGATCCCCATCCAGGATACATACGCTTTTTTTAACTTAATTGCAGTAGACTCACCATTCGTGCCGAACTTAAGATATCCTGTAACCTGATGTTTTGTTCCGCCGAACCCAACGATCTGAAAATCTATATTCGCATTGAGAGGATTGATATAAAAATCAGAACGCTTTCCGCTCACAGACGGCACAGGAATCATACCTGTGATAAAATCTATACCCGCCCCATCCACTTCATAGAGGTCATTACCGAGGTCCGTTCCGATTATAGGGTTTATCTGACCGCCTATAGTCATCACAAACTTATTATCCGCCGTCCTCACGGCAAAATGCGGCACCGGAATTGCGGTAGCCTCAACAGGACGTTCCTTTTTAAGAATCTCTTTGACGTCAGGATGGTTTGCCGTCTTAATAAACTCTACCTTAGAACCGGAAGGCTCATCCCCTTCCCCCTTACCTGCCTGAGACGTCTGGGCACATACACATACAGGCACAAACGTTCCCCATAAAGTAAGCAATAAGATTGTGTGTTTCATAGCTGGATGTTTTGACTATAAAACACCCCTTAACATTAATTGGTTTAATTTTTCTGTACAAATTTGTATATTTTTTAACACTCTCAACCATGTTCTTCAGCATATTTTAGATTATTTTAAATATTTTTATGTAATTTCGCGACAAATAAAAAAATATTATTGTAATATATACCCTGGCGCCCCAATAGGACACCATCAGCATTATTCGGAACAATATATTTACTTACATAAATACCGAACTAACAACTTTTTTAATCTAACCAACCGATGAAAATCTTTTCATTAAATCTCAAAGTGATGTTAGTTGCCATAATGTTTGCAGGTTTTCCTTCAATTGTGAACACGCAATTCGAGGCAAAAGCGCAGACACAGCAGCAAATCACAGTCACAGGTACCGTTAATGACCCGGACGGGCCTTCAATAGGTGCCACAGTACAAGAAAAAGGAGTACCCGGAAACGGAACATCAACCGACATCAACGGACGATTCACACTCAAAGTGCGTCCCGGTGCGACATTGCTTATCACCTACATCGGATGCCAGCCAATGGAAGTGAAGGCAGTTCCCGGAGAAGAAATCAATGTCACACTCCGCTCAAATGAAGAGTTGCTCGATGCCGTTGTAGTAGTCGGCTTCGGCACTCAGAAAAAAGTGAACCTGACAGGTTCTGTCAGCGTAGCTGACAAAAAAGCGCTGCAGGAGCGTCCCGTAACATCTGCATCACAGGCTCTCCAAGGTGTTGTTCCCGGTCTTCAGATCAATAATTCCAACGGTTCGCTCGAAACGAACCCCACTATCAATATCCGTGGTAACGGAACAATCGGTGACGGTTCATCAGGCTCACCCCTCATCCTGATTGACGGTATGGAGGGTGACCTCAACACCATCAACCCTCAGGACATCGAAAGCGTATCCGTGCTCAAGGATGCTGCCGCCGCCTCAATCTATGGTAGCCGCGCTCCGTTCGGTGTCATACTTGTGACAACGAAAAAGGGTTCCGAGGGTAAACCGGTCATCAACTACAACAACTCTTTCAGATGGAGTTCGCTCATCAACATGGCTCACACCATGGATTCATTCACATTCGCCAAATATTTCAACGACGGATGTATGAACACACCCGGTTGGGGACCGCATTTCAACGAAGAATGGTTCCAGAGGATATATGACTATTACACCGGCAAAAGCGACGTTACAATGATCGAAGATCCCAACAACCCCGGTTACTGGCAAGAACCTTATTCTTCGGGTAGCGCGAACGTCGACTGGTATGACGCCATGTATAAAGACTCCAACTTCTCAAATGAGCACAACCTCAGCGTGAGTGGAGGAACATCCAAAATCAACTATTACCTCTCCGGCAATTTCCTCAACCAACCCGGTATGATCGACTGGGGTAACGAAGGAATGAAGAGATACACCCTGACAGGTAAATTCAACGCCGAGCTTTACAAATGGCTGTCTGTAGGCTTCTCCACAAGATGGATCCGCCGTGACTACAACCGTCCTGCTGCGTTGACTTCCAACCTGTATCAAGTCCTCGGACGTCAGGGATGGCCGGTAATTCCGATCTACGATCCCAACGGCAATTTCTATGATTCTCCCTCACCCATCTACGCCATGGAGAAAGGTGGAAACGACCGCACTCAAAGCGACGACAACTACAATCAGATCAACCTTATCTTCAAACCGCTCAAAGGTTGGGACATACATGCCGAGTTCAACTACCGTGTTTTCTCTCAGACCCGTCATTGGGATTCACAGATGATCTATAATTACGATGTCAATGGAAACCCGTACATCTACAATAAGAACTCTAACGTACACGAAGATTACAAGAAAGAGAACTTCCTGAACTGGAACATATATTCAAACTACGACTTCACATTGGCAGAGAAAAATAATTTCCATGTGATGCTCGGTTTCCAGAGCGAAAACCTCAAACAGAAAGTGTATGGTCTGCAGCGCAACGGCATCCTCGTGCCCGGACTCCCTGTAGTAGACCTTACATCTGGTGTTTCTTACGATGGAGTTGAACAGACACCGAGCGTGAACGGAGCGGACTATGAATGGAGCACCGCCGGTTTCTTCGGACGTATAAACTATAACTATGACAGCCGCTATCTTGCCGAGTTTAACCTTCGTTACGATGGAACTTCCCGCTTCCGTCAGAACCGCCGCTGGATATGGCTTCCTTCTGCATCTTTAGGATGGAACATAGCTCAGGAGAAATTCTGGGAGCCAATCACTCCTTACGTCAATCACCTTAAGCTAAGGGCTTCATATGGTGTGCTTGGAAACCAGAACACCAAAGACTGGTATCAGACCTACCGCATAATCGGCATCGGCATAGCAAACGGCGGTTGGTTGCAGAATGGACTCAAGCCCAACACTGTCGGCTTCCCGTCACTTGTCAGCCAGCTTCTAACATGGGAGAAAGTACATTCATGGAACTTCGGTCTTGACTGGGGACTCTTCAATAACCGCCTCACCGGTAGCTTCGAATACTTTATCCGCGACACCAAGAACATGGTAGGTCCCGGAGCCGAACTCCCCGGAACTTTAGGCACAGGCGTCCCCAAAGTTAACAACACCGACCTCCGTTCACATGGATGGGATCTTGAAATAGCATGGAACGACCAGCTCGCATGCGGACTCAGCTATGGCGCACGCTTCGTTCTTTCTGATGCTCGCACCAAAATTACAAAATATAGCAACAACCCGTCAAAAGATCTTGGCACTTATATACAAGGACGCTACACCGGCGAAATCTGGGGTTACGAGACAATCGGCATTGCAAAGACAAACGAAGAGATGAATGCTCACCTTGCAACCCTCCCCAACGGCGGACAAGATGCTATCGGCTCAAACCTGGGAGCTGGCGACATAATGTATGCCGACCTTAACGGAGATGGAAAAATCGATAATGGAGCATATACACTCGACAATCACGGAGACCTCAAGTTGCTTGGAAACAACACTCCAAGATACTTCTTCTCTCTCGACCTTACCGGTGCATGGAAAGGATTCGACCTCCGCGTCTTCTTCCAAGGAGTGATGAAACGCGACTACTGGCAGGGCAGCAACTACTTCTGGGGAATTTCCGACAATATGTGGTGGTCACAGGGTCTAACCGGTCATCGCGACTATTTCCGCGACGAGAGCACATGGTCTGTAGCTAACGGATGGGACACCCCGAATCTGGATTCATATTATCCACGTCCCGTGTTTGACGGACAATGGAAGAACCGCCAGACTCAGTCAAAATACCTTCAGGATGCCTCTTACATACGTCTGAAGAACCTTCAGGTAGGTTACACCCTCCCCTCTTCACTGACACAGAAGATAGCTCTCGACAAAGTTCGCATCTACTTCTCTGCCGAAAACCTTTGGACCGGCACCAAGCTTAGCAAGCTCTTCGATCCTGAGACCATCGACGACCCGTATGGCTGGGGCGGTTGCGCATATCCGCTGTCGCGCACATACTCATTCGGTATAAGCGTTACCCTTTAATCCTATCTAACAACTTACCAAAATGAAATTCAATATATATATCAAGACCGCCCTTTTAATGGCGGCTGCTGGGTCGATGACCTCCTGCAACGATTTTCTTGACAAGGAGCCGACATCACAAGTTACCCCGGAGAAATATTTTAATGACGAGGCTTCGTTGCAATATTATGCCAACAACATGTACACAATCCTGACCTCCCACGGAAACTGGAGCTACGGCATGTATGGCAACGACAACAACACCGACAACCAGATCGGTCTGAACTATAGCGACATATTTGTTCCAGGCAAATGGAAAACCTCCCTTACCGATGGCAGCTGGACTTTCACCAACATAAACACCATCAACTATTTCTTTGATGAGGTCCTACCCAAATATGAAGCGGGGGCAATCTCCGGAAACGCAGCAAACATAAAACGTTATATCGGAGAGATGCATTTCTTCCGTGCATATCAGTATTATTCGTTGTTGAGATCATTCGGAGACTTCCCCATCATAGAGCACGCACTCTCTTCTGATGACGAAGCCGCCCTTGTAAGCGCCAGCAAACGCTATCCACGCAATGAAGTGGCACGCTTCATACTCAAGGATCTTGATCGCGCATATGAACTGATTGAAGGCAACAAGGCATCAAAAACTCGCCTGAATGCCGATGTGGTCAAGCTATTCAAATCACGCGTAGCACTTTTCGAAGGCTCTTGGCTCAAGAACTTCGCAGGCACCGCATTTGTACCCGGTTCACAAGATTGGCCCGGAAAGGATAAGAACCCGGACTTTGCATATCCCACGGGATCTGTAGAAGCTGAAGCCAACTGGTTCTTCGAGCAGGCTATCTCCGCTGCAAAAGACGTTGCCGACGCCCACATAAACGGGCTCGCCCAGAACACCGGCAAAGTTCCCGGTGACGTTGCCCCATGGGATGACGCAAGCATAACCACTGTAGGAGCAGCCGAGGCACTCAATCCCTGGCTCGCCATGTTTGGCACCATGAGCTTGGAAAACTACGATGAGGTTCTCATGTGGCGTCAATATAGCCAGGCTCTCGGTGTTGTGCACAACGTGGTTGTAATGGCACAGCGCGGCAACTACGGCATTGGCGTGACACGCGGACTTGTAGACGCATTCCCCATGGCAAACGGATTGCCCATCTATGCAAGCAACGATTACAAGGGCGACAACACTATTCACGATGTCAGGACAGACCGTGACCCCCGCCTGTTCGTTCTCCTCAAAGAACCAGGACAGAAGAATGTTCTTGTTGCCAACAGCGCAGGTTCACACGCGAATCCGACAGAGGGATATCCAAACATCCTTGAGTCTAACGCTGAAAATAACTATGCAACCGGATATGCGCTCCGCAAAGGCAATTATTATGATGCCATACAATGCTCAAACGGCAATAACTACACTGCATGTCCGGTATTCCGCAGCGTTGAGGCTTTGCTCAACTACATTGAGGCATATTACGAAAGATACGGCAACCTGGATGCCAACGCTGATCGCTATTGGAAAGCGATACGCGGACGCCACGCCGGCATGGATACAGACTACCAGAAGACAATCGGAGCAACCGACATGTCTCAGGAAGCTAAAGGCGACTGGGGTGCATACACCGCAGGGCAGCTTATTGACCAGACTCGCTATAACATCCGTCGCGAACGTCGTCTCGAACTTATTGCCGACGGTCTCCGTTACGCCGACCTTTGTCGCTGGCGCGCAATGGACCAGATGATCACCACCGGATACCACACAGAAGGATTCCATATTTGGAACACCCCGATGCAGGAATGGTACAAAGGCAGTGACGACAAGGATCCGTACAAGAAGCTAAGGGAAACAATATCTTCAAGTTCGATCAGCGAATATTATCGTCCACATGAATCCAAGACTTCAAGTGAAGTAATGGGAGGTCTTAAATGGACAATGGCACAATACCTCCGTCCCGTACCTATCAAAGAGATGATGCTTACCGCACCGGACCACACTACTCCCTCGTTGTCAATAATCCACCAGAATCCTTATTGGCCATCAGAACCCAACATGGCTGCAACCAAGTAAGGACCGGCATAAAACTGTAAATAATAAGGAGATTGATACGGAAGTTCCGTATCAATCTCCTTATTATTTACACCCCTCAATTATTTACACCCTCTCAAACATTATTTAGATTATAAGAATTGAGTCAAATATACAGGTAACAAAGTGGTGTCCTTGTCTTTCTTGAAATCTTTAGTGTATATCAGATATTTATCTCGGATACGATGTGAGAATTTTTTCACAAACTCATCAATTGAAGGATGCGTATTATAGCCACCGGATTTTACTTCCAAAGGACAGATTTTATTGTCACGACTAATCAAGAAATCAATCTCGTAACTATGGTTTGATGTTTCAGAAGGGAATGTATAATAATAAAGTTCATCTCCGATCATTCTTAATGTCTGAGCTACCATATTCTCAAACAAATATCCAAGGTTGGTATCAAGTTTATCACTAAGTAATTTTTGATATATAATATTGTCAACTGCTCTTTTATCATTGAAAATATGAGTTACAAATAATCCGGTGTCATTCATATATAATTTGAATTTTTCCAGATTCTTTGTCAAAGACATTCCCACATTAGGATCATCGCAATGATTAGCCACGTTAACCATCATACTTGCTTTCATGTCTTCCAGGATAGGTAAAATATTCTCTGCACGTTGGTTTTCAATCACACTCGACACCTGAAACCTACTTCCACCATGAGAAAGTTGTGCCGCAATATTTCCGAACATCATAGAGGCTCTGCCTGTGGCATCAATTTTCCGCATATCAGATTCATACAAAGCAAGTATGGTTCGCTTCATTTCATCTACACGAACAAAATTATTGGTTTCCAGATATTCCTTTACAGCCTGAGGCATACCACCTATAAGCATATACAGACGATAATCACGCAACATCTGTCGACACACTGCATCACCCATCGCTTGTTTATTAACGAAACAGTTTTTTAACAGAGGGACTGATACAGAATCACCTAACGCCCACCTAAATTCTTCATAATCCATCGGAAACATCTCAATAATAGTTTCTTCACTCGGAATGACAATCCTTTCTGTGTATTTGCGGATACCTATGAGTGAGCCGGTTTCTATATAATCATATCTGTGATCAGCCACCAGATGTTTGATTGCCTGACGTGCCAACGGTGCTAATTGAACTTCATCAAATATAATGACCGAATTACGTTCATGCAGTTCGACCTTATAAATCATTTGTAGTTGCAAGAATAGGAAATTTAGGTCAGAGATATCGTTGAACAAATCCACGGTTTGCCTGGATGCCTTTGAAAAATCAATCAATATATATGATTTATATTCATTACGAGCGAATTCTTCCACAATAGTAGATTTTCCGACACGTCGAGCTCCTTTGACAAGTAATGCCCTTTTTCCATTAGAACTTTCTTTCCAAGATTGTATCTGACTATATATCTTGCGCTTAAAATTAATCATATCGCAAATTCTCTTGTTTAATGCGATATAAAATTAGCAAAATCCCATAATTTACGCAAGAAAATTTCAACAAAATCCCCAATTTGCCATCACCATTGGTGATAAAAAACATTTTCAAAACGAACATTCAGAGCATCAAACAGGCAACGGATAGGAAGTTATTAGAACCCTTAACTCTTTTCAAACGCAGATTTTAGTCTGAAAAAAGCACTCTGACGAATAATGTCTATCTCTCCTAACTATCAACACCTTACTTTATTTTCCAAATCTATGCTGTAATCTCAAAAATTCTGGTTATTTTTGTATACTGAATTGATTCATATGTGCATTTGCACTGACAGACATGAATCGGTCTTGTGACAAACCAATATTAACACGCATGTCTCCGACCCCATTACCACCTGACATACTTGCCGCGGCATCACTATTCCGTATTTCCGGCACACCGGAAATCGCGACAACGTTGGGCAACGGACTGATCAACGATACATACCTGGTTACAACATCCGACAACAGGCAATATGTGCTTCAACGCATCAATTCTTCGGTTTTCAAAGATCCCGAAGCACTTCAAAACAACCTGAAACTTATTTCAGATCACATTCGCAAGTCGCTTGAGCGGGAACAAACTGAAGATATAGAACGCCGCATAATCACAACAGTAGACACAACCGGTGGCAAAAGATTCGCAAACGTTAATGGCGAAATCTGGCGTATGACCCATTATATATCCGGTTCACACACCGTTGAGAATGTAACTCCCGAGATGGCACGCCTGACCGGAATGGCATTCGCAAGGTTTCATAAATACCTCTCTACTGATGACGCCCCTGAATTATCAGAAACCATACCTGATTTTCATAATCTTGATTATCGGATTTCCCAATTGCGTAATGCCGTGGCAACCGACAGTGCCGACAGGCTTCAATGGGTTGCAGACATCGTGGAGTACCTCCTCTCAAGAAGCGAAGAGATGTTGCTCGCCGAAAGGCTTCATGAACAAGGCAAATTGCCTAAAAGGATAGCCCACTGCGACACAAAAGTAAACAATATACTCTTTGACCAAGACGGAAGCATATTATGTGTAATAGATCTGGACACTACAATGCCGGGATTCCTATTCTCCGACTTCGGTGACTTCGTGCGCACTGCCTGCAACACAGGCAAAGAAGATGACGAAGACCTATCCGCAATATCCGTTGACATGAATATTTACGCAGCTTTCAAGGAAGGATACCTCACAGAGGCTGATTTCCTTACAGAGACTGAACGTGAATTGCTCCCATATGGTGCAAAAAGGTTGACATACATGCAGTCTGTCAGATTCCTGACCGACTATATAAATGGAGACATATATTATAAGACAACATATCCCGAACACAATCTCATACGCACGAGAGCACAGATAAAACTACTTCACGAAATAGACACACATTTTAATGACATGTAAATTGGAAAATAATGATGAATAAACTACTTCTTTCACTCGCAATTTCCCTGACGGGAATCTTTTCCGTTTCGGCAAACCCGCCGGGCATGATAAAAACGGACATACCGGCACGTCCGGCAGGCGTAACAGACATGATAAACTTCCGTTCGCAGCCACTTGATTCCGTACGTGTCGGATTCATAGGCATGGGCATGCGCGGACCGGGAGCCGTATACAGGTTTGCAAACATAGACCGCACCGCAATCAAAGCCATCTGCGACAAACATGCCGACAGGCTTAAGAAACCGCAGAAATATCTTGCAGATGCCGGAAGACCGGCAGCAGCAGAGTATTCGGGAGAAGACGGATGGAAAAAGCTTTGCGAGCGTCCCGACATAGATCTCGTTTACATAGTAACAGACTGGATCAACCATGTGCCCATGGCTGTCTACGCCATGGAGCATGGGAAGCACGTAGCTGTAGAAGTGCCGGCTGCAATGAACCTCGAGGAATGCTGGAAACTTGTTGACACCTCCGAGAAAACCCGCAGGCACTGCATGATGCTTGAGAACTGTGTATATGATTTCTTCGAACTGACCACCCTCAACATGGCGCAAAAAGGTCTTTTCGGAGACATCCTCCATGTGGAAGGATCATACATACACAACCTTGAAGATTTCTGGAATGCATACGAAGGAGACTGGCGTCTCGATTTCAATGAAAAGAACCGGGGAGACATATATGCCACTCACGGCATAGGTCCGGCATGTCAGTTACTTGATATACATCGCGGCAACAAGATGAACTATATAGTGGCAATGGACACCAAAGCCGTGACGGGACCGGAAATAATCAAACGTAACCACGGTCGCGAATCTGCAAATTTCCAGAACGGAGATCACACTATGAGCATGATCCGCACTGAAAACGGACAGACCATTCATATCCAGCATGACGTTATGAACCCGCGCCCGTATTCACGCATGTATCAGCTGACCGGCACCGACGGATTCGCCAACAAATATCCCATAGAGGGATACGCATTCCGCGAAGTCGCCGAATTTGACGGTATGCCTGATCATGAAAACCTTTCAAGCCATTCGTTCGTGCCTGAGGACGTGAAAAAGGCACTGATGCTGAAATACAAACACCCCATCCAGGTTGAGACAGAAGAAAAGGCAAAGAAAGTCGGAGGACATGGAGGCATGGACTATATCATGGATTACCGTCTGGTTTATTGTCTTCTGAACGGGCTGCCCCTGGATCAGGACGTGTATGATGCCGCCGAATGGTCAGCAATCGGAGAATTGACACGGATATCTATAGAAAACGGAAGCATGCCCGTTGAATTTCCGGATTTCACACGCGGAGCATGGCGCAAACAGAAAGGATATCATCATTTCACAGCCGGAGAATAAGAATCTATTTAGAAGTTTCTTAAAAACCAAGACAAAAATGGAAAAGATACCAAGTTTTACAATAAATCACGACGTGCTCGAACCGGGCATATACGTCTCCCGTCAAGATATCACACCGTCAGGAGATGCAATCACCACCTTTGACATACGCATGACCCGCCCCAACCGCGAGGAAGCTATTTCTCCCCGCGCTCTCCACGCCATGGAGCACCTGGCGGCAACCTTCCTGCGCAATCATCCTGAATGGAAAGATCGCGTGGTATATTGGGGACCGATGGGTTGTTGCACCGGCAATTATATCTTAATGTCCGGAAATCTCGTCAGTAAGGATATCCTCCCGCTGATTAAAGAGACAATGCAGTTTATAGCATCCTTCGAAGGAGACATTCCTGGAGCCACCCCACGGGATTGCGGCAATTATTCATTCATGAACCTCCCGGAAGCGAAATCCGCTGCAAAACGTTATCTGAACCTCCTTCTTGAAGCTACTGACATCAATTTCACATATCCCGCAGAATAATTCACTTCAGCGTCAGTAAAAGGGACCCGCAAGTTTTATAAAAAATTTAGAAGGTGTTTAATAACAAGTTAAACACCTTCTATTCGTTTATGTCGAAGTTTTTTTGTAATTTTGTAGTAATCTACGGATAAACTGCATTATAAACACAGATGGACGAATTAATTTTCGAAAAAGAGGAAACGAACACACTATTTGAGGGTGAAAAAATAGACTACGACACAACCGAAACCGCCACTACAGCAGCATCGGTTGATGTTGGCACATATGACGACAGTGCCATCCAGACCCTTAAATGGAACGAACATATACGCCGGCGTCCCGGCATGTATATCGGTAAGTTGGGAGACGGCTCGCACTCCGACGACGGCATCTATGTGCTGATCAAGGAAGTTGTCGACAACTCTATTGATGAATTTAACATGGGCGCAGGAAAACGCATTGATATCGACCTGTCGGAAGAGGGGGAGGTAAAAGTGCGCGATTATGGACGCGGAATACCTCTTGGGAAAGTTAAGGAGGTAGCATCAGACATAAACACCGGCGGTAAATTCGATGACAAGAACTTTAAAAAATCCGTCGGTCTAAACGGTGTGGGTCTTAAAGCCGTCAACGCCCTTTCCACACATTGCCATGTGGCAAGCGTGCGCGACGGCAAAAGGGTGGACGTGAAATTCGAACGCGGAGATCTCGTACTCCAGACGGAACCGACCCCGACCACCGAGCCGAACGGCACCATGGTCCGGTTCAAACCAGACCCGTCGTTATTCCAGAATTACAGATTCAATCAGGAATTTGTGGAAACGATGGTGAATAATTATACATACCTCAATGCCGGACTTCAACTTTTCTATAACGGCAAGAAGTATTTCTCCCGTCACGGTCTGCTCGATTTGCTTAAAGAGAACATGACCAACGATCCCCTCTACCCCATTATCCATCTTCAGGGAGAAGATATTGAGGTTGTCCTTACACACACCGATCAATATGGCGAGGAGTATTATTCATTTGTCAACGGACAGCACACCACACAGGGAGGCACGCACCTTACCGCTTTCCGAGAACACGTGACCCGCACCATCAAGGAATTTTCCGGCAAGGGTTATGAATTCTCTGACATAAGGAACGGTCTCGTCGCCGCTGTTTCCGTACGCATACAGGAGCCTGTGTTTGAGAGTCAGACCAAGACAAAACTCGGCAGCAAGGAGGTTGCTCCGGGAAGCACACTGACTGTAAATAAGTTTATCGGAGACTTCATCAAGAAAGAACTTGACGACTACTTGCACCGCAATCCCGATGTAGCAGAAGTCATGCTCCGCAAGATAGCCTCAAGCGAAAAGGAGCGTAAAGCTATGGCAGGGGTTGCAAAGCTTGCACGCGAAAAAGCAAAAAAAGTCAGTCTCCATAACAGGAAACTCCGTGACTGCAGGGTTCATTATAACGACCCGCTGAAGGCAAAAGCCAAAGAAGACCGTCGCGAAGATTCGGCTATATTCATCACTGAGGGAGACTCCGCATCGGGAACTATAACCAAAGTCCGCAATGCCGAGACTCAGGCAGTATTCTCCCTTCGCGGTAAGCCTCTAAATTCCTACGGCATGACCCAGGAAGTAGTATATAAGAACGACGAGTTCAACCTCCTTCAGGCAGCCCTCAACATCGAAGAAGGAATTGAAGGATTAAGATATAACAAGGTCATTATAGCAACTGACGCCGATGTCGACGGGATGCATATCCGCCTGCTGATCATCACTTTCTTCCTTATGTTCTTCCCTGATCTTGTAAAAAAAGGTCATGTGTATATTCTCCAGACCCCGCTGTTCCGGGTGCGTGATAAAAATGCAGTTAGGCGTTCAAAAAAGAAGAATCGCAAAAAAGAGGAAACCGAAGGTGAAAAAGATACGTTCTATTGTTACAATGACGAAGAGCGAGAAAAGGCAATTGCCAAATTCGGCAATAACGCAGAAATCACCCGATTCAAAGGTCTCGGAGAGATCAATGATGCCGAGTTTGCTGAATTTATCGGTCCCGATATGCGTCTTGACCGCGTAAAGCTCAAAAGGGAGGATGCTGTTGAAAAGCTCCTTGAGTTTTACATGGGTAAAAACACCATGGAGCGTCAGAACTTTATCATCGACAATCTTGTGATAGAAGATGATTCGGAGATTTAGTTTTCAGTTTTCGGTTTTCAGTTTTCAGAATTGTTCGAAAATTTAGTTTTCGGTTTTCGGTTTTCAGTTTTCAGAATTGTTCGGAAATTTAGTTTTCGGTTTTAAGTTTTAAGTTTTCAGAATTGTTCGGAGATTTAGTTTTCGGTTTTAAGTGAGAGGCCAATATGGGCAAGACAGCAATATTTCCCGGCACATTCAATCCGTTCACGATCGGTCATAAATCTATTGTAGAACGTGGTTTGCAAATATTCGACAATATCGTTATCGCAATCGGCCATAACGAGAATAAACCTACGGGCGATAACATTGTCAAAAGGATTGAAACCATAAAAAAAGCCTTTATTGATAATGAGGCGGTCGAGGTTGTGTCATATTCAGGACTCACTGCCGAATACGCAAAAAAAATCGGAGCTTGCGCAATCCTGCGCGGAGTCCGGAACATTGCCGATTTCGAATACGAAAGAAATCTTGCAGATGTAAACAAGAATATTCTGGGAATCGAAACAATATTCATTCTGTCACTCCCTCAATATTCATACATATCAAGTTCCATGGTAAGGGAACTTGAAGCTAACGGACATGACGTAAGCGACCTGCTTCCATGAGTTCCGTCATAAGATGTTCAATTAATAGAGAATGAAGAAATTATTAGTTATAACGGGAATTGGCGTAATGCTAACGGCATTCGCTGCAACACAAACCAAAATCCCGGCAAACCAGAAGCTACGGATGGCAGAAGCCGCCGTGGCTCAGTTTTACGTAGACACGGTTAATGAAGACAAGCTTGTCGAATCAGCCATACGAAGTATGCTTGAAGAGCTGGATCCCCACTCTGCATATTCCAATCCGGAAGAGACAAAGGAACTGAACGAGCCGCTTGCCGGCAATTTCAGTGGAATCGGCATATCTTTCAACATGAACCAGGACACATTGTACGTAATCTCCACAGTTGCCGGCGGACCATCAGAAAGAGTCGGGCTACTCGCTGGAGACCGTATACTCAAGGTCAACGACACTATAATTGCCGGTGTCAAGATGCGCAACACTGACATCATGAAGAGACTGCGCGGACCTAAAGGAAGCAATGTAAATGTAAATGTGCTACGACGTTCCGCAGGCAAATCCGATACAATCAGTTTCAACATCACTCGTGCCGATATTCCAATCAACAGTATAGATGCGGCATATATGGTCGACAACAAAACAGGCTACATCCGTCTTAGCCGCTTTTCAGCTGAAACGCGCAACGAGATGGAGAAAGCGTTGAAAGACCTTAAGAAAAAAGGAATGGAACAACTCATCCTTGATCTCGTCGACAACGGTGGCGGCTACATGCAACCTGCAATTGAGATTCTCGGGGAGTTCCTGGATCCCGGTAAACTTACCGTCTATACGGAAGGGCGCAACTCTCCCCGCTATGACCACCTATCGCAGCCACACGGACTCAAACCTCTTTTCAACAAGGGGCGCCTCGTGGTGATGGTGAATCAATATACCGCATCCTCCTCGGAAATTACAACGGGAGCTATCCAAGACTGGGATCGAGGAATCGTGGTAGGACGCCGCACATACGGCAAAGGACTTGTGCAAAGACCTTTCCCATTCCCCGACGGATCCATGATGAGGCTCACCGTGGCGCACTACTACACGCCTACCGGACGCGACATACAGAAACCTTACAGCAAAGGGGATCAGCAAGCCTACGCAATGGATATTGTAGACCGTTTCAATCATGGCGAGCTGATGCATGCCGACTCTATCAAATATATCGACTCCCTGAAAGTGGAGACATTAAGACTACATCGCCCGATATATGGTGGCGGTGGAATATCACCCGACATATTCGTTCCGCTCGACACCACAGATTTCACGAAATATTATCGCGATGTCACAGCAAAGGGCATAATAAATCAATATGCAATAAATTATGTTGACGCCCATCGCAAAGAGATCCAGCGTAAGTTCAAAAACGATGATGATTTCGTGAAAGGCTTCAATGTTGATGCCGATATGCTCAAAGACCTTTTCAGCCGCGCTGAGAAAGAGGGGGTAAAATTCAATGAAGAGGAAGCTAAAAAGAGCGAACCCCTGTTCAGTATGATAGTGAAGGGGCTTATCGGTAGGGATGTTTACGACCAGCCCACCTACTTCAAAGTTTACAACGGATATGATCCCATATTCCGAGAAGCTTATCGTCTTATAAATTCTGATGAATACGATAAGATACTGAAATAAATTAAATTTAATATATAGCCAACCTGTTTCCACTCATGAAACTATTCTTCGCCAGGACATTGCTTTCAACCGCAGTTATCATAGTTGCTGCATCATCATCCCTCCCCTTGACCGCTCAGATTACGGGAGGACAACCCCGTTTCCGCCATGTGTCAACATCCACTGCGACAAAGAAGGATTCAATAGAGTCTCGCTATCAGAAAGCGAAAGATGCCATAATCAACGGTGAATATAAAGAAGATTCACTTTACGTGAGGTCTGTCGATGAGATCATACGGCAGACAATAGTGCCCGCTGATATTCCAAGTTTCAACCGTCTTAACGCCCCATGGGTGTTCGCCGAATATAGGGCACTTGACAAGCAACGTAAAATAACCCTCCCTTCTTTAAGTTCTCAGAACCTGGAAATCTGGCGTCAAGCTGAAATTCTCAGAAAGAAAGCACTCGAAGAACAACAGTCAGAATCCGTTGATTCGATTGCCGATCGTCGCCGTTATCTTGATGAACTCTGGGGAATCGAGACCGAGCCTGCTGAAGATGAGGAGGAAGAGGTTATAATTGTTGAAGATCCGCAACAAAACGAACCGAACCTTCTACTTGGCAAATCTCGTCCGCAATGGCTTGAAAATGCCTACGAAGCATGGAACCTTCAAGAAGATTTCATGTATCAGATGATGGTGAATGATCCTACAAATATTGAATATGCATATTGGAGTTTGCCCATTCCTCCATCTTTACCGGAAGAAGATCATGGTTTCAAAGGCTTCCTGAAACGTAGCTCTATCGGCGGTGTCAATGTGAACGATGCCGTGATATCAGACTATGAAATCCAGAAAAAGCATTGGCTCCACGTGCTCAACGGTTCGTTACAGTTCTCACAGGCATACATCTCCGACAACTGGTATCAGGGAGGTAACAACCACCTCGCTCTCCTGATAAATTTCCTATGGGACGTACAGCTAAATTCAGTATGGCATCCCAACCTACTTCTTCAGAGCACATTGTCTTACAAGTTAGGTCTCAACTCCGTTGAAGATGACCAGTTTAGGAAATATTCAATCTCTCAGGACATATTCCAATATAATTTCAAATTCGGTTATAAAGCGCGCCGTAATTGGTATTATACGGTGACGGCACAGTTCAAGACTCAGTTGCTCAATAATTACAAAAAAGATACCGAAACCAGAATAGCATCCATATTGACCCCAGGAGACCTTAACCTCGGTCTCGGTATGACCTACAGCAAGACCAACGCTGCCAAGACAATTGAATTCAACGCATCAATCGCACCACTTTCATATAACCTGAAAACCGCGATAGATCCAAACATTGACCATGGACTTTTCGGTCTTCCACAAACAGCTAAATCACAGAGTGAAATCGGTTCGAACGCAGATATCACCCTCAACTGGAAAATAGGAAAGATGGTAACATATAAGACTCGCCTCTTCCTTTTCACTGATTATGACTATTTTCTTGGTGACTGGGAAAACACTCTCAATATCCAGTTCTCTCGGTTCTTCTCGACACAGCTCTATGCCAACCTCCGCTACGACTCTTCTGCCGATGGCACTGTGGCGCCAAACTGGAAGAAATTCATGTTGAAGGAGATTCTAAGTATCGGTCTGTCTTACACATTCTCCACTAAATAATGATCCGGAATCTGCGGATTCATATGATAACAGCATTTGCAGCCATGACCTTAAATTTCGGGGTCATGGCTGAAAATGTCATTACCCCTGACATATACGATAATCAAAGCGCAATGAAATATTGTCGGGAAGCAGAATTGGAAGCACCGGAGGGGATATGGGAATTTGTGGAAGATGAGACTCGTGTCCTCATAAAAAAGGAAGAACGAGGCGGCAAAGGCTATGACATTATCGTGATTTCAACTCCCGACTGCAGATTAAAACCCGGAGACCGCATCGGTAACATTGAACGTTCTGCAAAAAAAGGGAAATACCGGATGAAACTGTTCGTCAACCGTAATATGGGAATTTTCACTGATTCGAGAATATGTATGGCAGAATACATCGAAAAGGAAGATGCCATTCAAGTTCATCCGATGAAACTTAAAATCTCCATGCGTGCCATGTGGTTCTTACCTAAATTCTGGCGCTCGCTTCGCATATCTTTCGACAATCCGGCGGCAAACCTTCCCCGCGGACTGATTAAGGTATATCCGCGTACTGAACCATCCAAACCTGCGTATTTATGAAAACGAGGTATAAAATCCTGTTCCTGTCCTCAATTCTTACAATCACGACATTATTGTCATGGAATGAATTATCGGCAAGAAAGAAAGGATATAAGTTAAAAGCAAAAAGCGAGGTCAAATCAAACGGGATAAGTATAACTGAAACCATACCCGACACCGCTGCATATGACATGACAGCAGGCAGTTTCATGGTCGCTTCGCAATGCGAAAGCTGCAATAACGGTTACAAACTCAATCAGGTTGTATTCTCCGGCTTTGATAAGAATCAAGGGAACTCAAAGGAGAGTTTTTTCATAATAAACAACACAGACCGCGAATTGACCGGGTTATCGCTCTACATCGAATATCTCACCCTTGACGGACGCCAGCTTCACAAACGCTTTTTTAAATTGTCATGCAACATCCCGCCCGGTGAAACCCGCAAGGCAGACATACCTACATGGGATACACAGCGAAGCTTCTACTATCACAAAAGCACCCCGTTGAAACGTCGTGGTAATCCATTTGAAGTCAAATTTGACCTGATTGCGTATTATTTGAGGTTTTAGGTTTTAGGCGTCAGATGTGAGGTTCAGTTTTTTAAACAAGCCGTTAAACTCCACAACCGCATAAGCGATACCTGCCGCCAACATGAATCCGAGCAGGAATCCATAACAGTCGGACACTTCTGCGGCAATGAAGATCGACATCAACGGAGCCTTTATCGTGCCTGCCATAACGGCAGCTGTACCTATCAGCGCAAAATTCTCGATCGGGAGGTTAAGTCCGCATATGTTTCCAACCGAAGCAAAAAAGAATCCTAACAGACAACCTGCGAAAATAGCAGGCACAAATTCACCGGCAACACCTCCACCATTATTAACCGCCCCCACAACAGCCCCCTTAAGAAGCAACATCCCGACCACTATTGCAAGCAACACAGGCAATTTCGGAAGATCCGAGAAGAATGGTCCATATTCCACCAACTTATAGTAAATGCCGTTGACTATATTAGAAACGACATCGTAACCCTCACCGAACATTGCGGGAAACAGGAATATAACCACCCCCAGTCCAAGACCGCACACCAATGCCCGTATCCATACATTTTTCAATCCTTTGAAAAACTTCGATGCAAGTTCATAAGTATATGAATAGTATATAGAATAAACACCACTCGCGAGTCCAAGAAGAGCAATCCAGCCGAAATGCTCCGGAATAAACTGCATATCGGTAAGGATCCTGACGTTCCATGTATATCCCCCAAGCACGTAGGCTATTGCAAAAGCGGAAAGCGATGCACAGGTCACCGACACTATACCTATCAGCGACAGCTCTATACGCAGAACTTCAACAGCAAAGAAAACACCCCCTAATGGAGATTTGAATATACCGGCAATCCCGGCAGCTGCACCGCAACCGAAAAGGATAAGGGCTGCAGCATGATCAAGATTGAACACACGCGCAATCCGCTCACCGATCGCAGCACCTGAGAATGCACATGGACCTTCCCCACCCGCAGATCCTCCGAAACCTACTGTTATAAGACAACCTATCAACGGACTGAAAAGATGATCACGCCTGAACATTATATGCCCGGAAGATAGTCTCTGCTTCAATTGCGCAGTGCCATTAGCAAGGTTTTGCCCAATAATTTTCTGATATAACACGGCACCGAATATTGCCAACAAAGCATAACCTATAAACACATAATTGCCATGACTGATCCGCAAGGTAACACTCATTGTTCGGGCAATCCACTCCATGCCGCTGCGCAAAAAAAACGTACCAAGCCCGGTAAGCAACCCTACTATTATAGCAGCAAACACCACAATATAACTTTCAGGCAGAAACACCTTGTATCTTTCCGAACCTCTTTTCATCGCAATCTATATTATCTATATAAATCACTACAAAAAGTGCCCGTGAATGTTCACGGGCACTTTCAATATAAACTAAGAAGTTGTTGAAAACTATAGTAATCACGACACAGGCAGGATAAACACGAGCTTACCTCCGGATTCATGTACTGCAGACGATTTGAGCGAACTGTTTGTCAAGAAATTGATCATACGCACCAATATAAGCGCCCCTTCTCCATTTTCCGAAAGTTTCTTGTAATTAAAGAAATTCTCAAATATTTTTTCTTCTTTACCTTCCTTGATCGCATCACCAGAATGCTTGAATATGAACTTAGCTGTTTTGGCAACTTTATCTTCAGAACATTCCAATCCTATTGATCCTCCCTCCGGAGTAAGGCGCGCTGCAACATGAAGGATATGATTCACAAGCATTTCAAGGCACTCCTTGTCAACGCGTATTTCAAAATCATTGTCGGGATAAACCAGATTTATATTTATGTTCTTTGTCAAATCGGATTCAAACGCCATCACGGAATCCTTCATGAAGGATATCACAGAAACATCATGCTTATATTTACGGCTATCCTCAAGAGCCACAGACGAAATGAACATCACATCGTTGATAATATAATCCACGACTTCCGATACATTCCCCGTTTTAGGACGTTCCGACCGATATAAAGCGGAATGTTCTGCAGCACCCTGCTTTTTTGCATAGTCATAATAACGTCGCTTCTTGATAGCATCCCGTTCTGTAGCCAATGTGTCTACGAACTGGGCTATGTCTGACGATGTTTTCTTGTAACGGCTCCAGAAAAACAGCAGGGCAACAAGCATTATAGCGAATGCCGCCCAACCGACTATAACGAAGACCATGATGCGGCGAGTGGCAATCACCTGCTCATTCTTGTTCTCAAGCTCAAGTTCGGCGTTCTCGGCACGAAGCGCGCTAACGTCATAGCGAACCTGCAGCTCATTATACTTTTGTTGTGCGGCAAGCGTGTTAAGTTCAGCTGATATTGATTCCAATTCTCTTTTTGCAATATCAATATTGGTCCTGTCACCGATAGCCGAAGCCGCCTCCAAAAGCATCTCAAGCATCCGCTTCCTCAAAATATGCGACCGCTCTATGCTAAGCTGACGCCTTATATAAGGTATAGCTTCGGCATAACGCTTGTTTTTCATCGCATGATAAGCTGAAGCGCGACGGTTATATTCCATAGTTGACTTAATGTCTTCATTTCTATCTGCGAGTTCAAGGATCTTATTATAAAGTTCGTTTGCCTCTTCAAGACTTAGAACATTATAATTGCTAAGCATACGGCGGTAAATTATGAACCTGTTGATATCCAGAGAACGGTACTTACGTCCTTGTGCCCTATACCTTTTTTCAAGGCTATTTATTTCTTTCAAAAGAATGCGGTCTGCCGCCACTGCCTTCTCTTGATTTCCGGTCACGCTATATATATTAGCACATTCCGTATAATAAATATTCTTCAATGCATAATTCTCGATATCAGATTCCTGAATAAGTTTTCCAAGATCATCAAGATATCCCACAAGAAGTTCTCCCTTTGCAAATATGCTCAAATACTCACATATGGTGAAAAGGCGCTCTATTTTCCCATATTTATCAAGCTTGGTATCCTCAGGCACTATGGTTCTTGCAATCCTCTCCTGACGCTCCTTTTCAGATATATTACGTGCAGAGGCAGACAGCCTCCTTACTTTAACGAAAAGCTCAGTCTCTTTCTTCTCTCGGCTATCCGGGAGAGTTCTAACGTGAGCTTCTATCAATGCGAATATTGAATCGTTGGAAGTGATGTTAGCCATCTGACGAACCATGTCAAGACGGGCTGCATTATCCCCGGCTCGAGCCGCCACGCCATCAAGTTCCCGGCAAACAGTCTTGCAATCCTTGCGGTTAGAAAGATCAAATATATCGTAGAGAATTTTTATAGAATCCTCACGAGAGTCGGTTTCCGACAATTCTTTACGTAATTGTGCAATCTTTGCTTTCTTTTCGGGTGTGGCAAAGCCAAGCAGCGGCAGAAAAACAAGTATAAATAAAAGAAATACTGCTTTTTTCATAAATAAATAAGGTCTGTATTACCCTCAATCACAAAATTACACAAATTTTCGCCTATCTGCAAAAATTATTCAATATTTCGCAAATTACAGAATTTCATCGGGCATAGGCACAAGTTTTCCGGTTGCTTTCACCACCGGCATAGGAGCTTCCCACGCTCGCAGCTGATCTCCAAGACACTTGGCGAGCTCCCTGACTATCGTTGGATTTTTCGCAGCTACGTCATTCTTCTCGCTCAAATCTTTTTTAAGGTTATATAGCTCAAGTTTAGCATCATGCATCCGGTAAACAAGCTTCCAGTCTCCCTTACGGACTGCCGAAAGGAAATCCACATCTTCTTGATCCTCAATGCGCCATTGATGAGGCATATGTGAGATCACAGCACGTTCAGGATCAATTCCGGAGACTTTTTCAGGAATCACGAAAGAATTAGCCTCTTTCTGGTTCTTTATCTTCCCGTTCTCTACAGCCTCCTTGGCAAGACAAGAACCGTCAGTAACAAGTTTCACAAAACTCAAGCCGTCAAGTTCCTGAACAGTCCGGGGATTCTCCACCCCTGCCATTTCGCATATAGAGGGATAAAAATCCTGTGGCATAACCGGAGTGTTCACCCGCATTCCCGCCGCAGTCTTACCCGGCCAATAAACCATCATCGGCACTCTCACACCACCTTCATACACAGAACCCTTCCCTTCGCGCAATGGTGCGTTGAAAGTGTGAGGCACACTGTTCTTTGCCGTGTTAAGGCTATGACCACCATTATCTGAATAGAAAATGATAATAGTGTTGTCTGCAACACCTTTGTTTTCAAGATAGTCCATTATTTGTCCAAGACTTTCGTCAACGCTCTCCACCATTGACGAATACATTGCAGTCTTCTCTTCCTGACCAGCATCGAGATATTTTTGATAGAACTGAGGTTCGGCATGAATGGGGGTATGCACGCCATAGTGTGCCATGTAAAGATAAAAAGGCTCATTCTTTTTTATGGGATAATCCATAGCCTGCATGGC
The DNA here is from genome assembly GCA_949123685.1 of uncultured Bacteroidales bacterium. Next base: position 39,982 of record CASBHZ010000018.1, read on the forward strand.
TTTCTCGGTAAGCGCCTGCGTAAGGTTTTTATCCGATCCGTAATATTCCTCGAGATCGTTTATTGCCGAATATGTCCATTTATCCGGCTGGTTACCGAAATTATCCTCTGCATAATAACTACGTGGCATACCCGCCATGTTTCCGGCAACATTCACAACAAAGCCCATGTTATATGGTGAAACACCCGGAGTGCCCATCGATGCCCAGTGCCCCTTTCCTACATGGATAGTGTAATAGCCGGCATCTTTAAGCTGCTGCACCATCGGAGTTGCATGTTGCGTATGAGGGATACCCGCAACAGGACTGATACCGTTATAATTCCATTCGGGGCGGGCGAAGATATCATCATTCTCCTTTTGAGACGCTTCCGAAAAAAAGCCCCTCGTACCTCCGGTAAAATCTGTAGGGGTATTGATCTCGGGAGCCGTGAACATATTGATCTTTTCATGAGCGGCATGCATCCCTGTCATGAGGGATGTGCGCGTAGGTGTCGATATGGGGCAAGCATACGCATTGGTCATTATCACCCCTTTCTCCGACAGACGTTTCATATTTGGTGTATGAACACGATAGTTATTGGGATAAACCTCCTCGCCATACGCTACCTCGCTGTCAAGCCAGCCATAGTCATCCACAAGAAAAAATATGATATTCGGTTGTTTCTCAGCCGCATTAAGGACCATGGATGTTGCGGCAATAGGAGCGATAGCTGAAAATCCCTTAAGATCGGAAGAGCGTCGTGTAGGGAAAGAGTGTGTCTCCTTGTGTAGA
>CASBHZ010000019.1 GCA_949123685.1 uncultured Bacteroidales bacterium
TGATGCATGGCAAGCTTTACACAGTCTACGGGAGTGCCGCTCACTTTATACATTTTAGCTCCGTTATAGTCGGGCAGCTCGGTTAGCTTGAGGGCATCGTTGACGGTTATTGCCATTGACTGTCCGGACCTCGGAGCATCGGGACACACTGCAACTACATCCCCGAACGGGATAAGGCGGTCTATAAGACAGCGTACACCCTTGGCGCTATAGCTGTCGTCATTGCTTACTAATATTAATGGACGCATTTTGTTAATGTTTAATGATTCGTGATAAATTTCCGTCTTTTGATATAACGTTCGAAGATTGCGCTTTTGTCGGCACCCGGTTGACGGCGGAGTATGTCTTCTGCCGGGAAGTCTGTATAGTTCTTACGCATTTCCCGGAAGTCGCGATGAGCTTTTAAAATAGCGCGGGCATTCGGAAAATCAAATTTTACAATATACATCAAGAACGCGAGTGTATCGGCAAGCCTCCGTATGAAAAGTTTCCTTTTCCCTATTTTTTCAGGCAGGTTTTTATGGAGGAGGAGGAGATTGTTGCGAAAGTTGAGATATGTCTTCTTCGGATTCCCTTGTGCAAGAGACGCTCCACCTACATGATATACGGCGGAGTCCGTTATTGCACATACCCTATAGCCGGCATTCAGGATGCGGCAACAAAGGTCAATCTCTTCCATGTGTGCGAAAAACAGGGTGTCAAGTCCTCCGAGACGCAGGTATAGCTCACGTCTTGTCATGAGGCATGCTCCTGAAGCCCAGCATACGTCTGCCGCCGGACCGTCGTATTGTCCAGCGTCTTCTTCCACGATGTCGAACAGGCGTCCCCTGCAATACGGGTATCCTAATGAATCGAGGTATCCGCCTGCAGCTCCGGCATATTCGAATTTGCCTTTGTCGGCATAGGAGAGTATTTTGGGTTGCAAAGCTCCTACTTGCGGGTTTGCTTCCATAAATCCGAGCATAGGTCTCCACCAGTCCGGAGTTACCTCTATATCTGAATTAAGGAGCACTATATATTCATAATCCGCTTCACGTATAGCCCTGTTGTAACCTTCTGAAAATCCATAGTTCCTATCAAGTTCAATGACCTTTACCTCGGGATGTTCGCGCCTTATCCATTCAACAGAATTGTCGGAAGACCCATTGTCGGCGACAATGAGGTCTGTTTCTTCTGATATGGTATGTTCTGCAGCAATGGGAAGAAACTTTTTCAGCAGTTTTTCCCCGTTCCAATTCAATATTATAACGCCAAGCTTTTTCATACCTATATTAATTGTGCACACATTGAGTCCGGATCTTCTGCATCTTGATTCAGGAGTCTTACACGGGATAGCGAGTTGATAAGTTCAGGTTGGAATGGCGCTGTAACCCTGATATAATTGCGGGTGAACCCATGCATCATCGAACCTCCGTTTGCGGGATGTTCCCAAAGGACTTCTGCTTCTGTTCCTTCATGGATGCGATAAAATTCATCGAATTTGGTATCTGAAATTTCAGTAAGTAGATTCACCCTGCGGTGACGCTCCTTCGGTTCTACGGAATCGCCAAGTGACAGTGCCGCCGTTCCGGGACGCTCTGAATACGGGAAGACATGAAGACGGGTAATTGGCAGAGACTTGATGAAATTCATTCCTTTCTCCCATTCTTCGGTAGTCTCTCCTCGTGCCCCCGCTATTACATCCACTCCAATGAATGCGTTCGGTATCATATTGCGTATCATGGCGATTCGCGATGAGAACAAGGCTGTATCATAATGTCTGTTCATTTTTTTCAACACCGTGTCTGAACCAGCTTGGAGAGGGATGTGGAAATGAGGCATGAAAGCACGCGATTCGTTTGCCACCCAGTTTATTATCTCCTCGGTAAGCAGATTCGGCTCGATTGAAGATATGCGGTATCGTTCGATCCCTTCAACTTTGTCAAGGCTCTTGATAAGGTCAAAAAAAGTCTCGTTCGTGTTTTTGCCGAAATCACCTATGTTCACGCCGGTTATGACTATCTCCTTCGCACCTTCGGCTGCCGCTGCACGCGCCATGTCTGTTAACTGTGATATTGTGCCTGACCGCGATTTTCCACGTGCGAAAGGTATGGTGCAGTATGTGCAGAAATAGTCGCAACCATCCTGGACCTTAAGGAAATAGCGTGTGCGGTCTCCACGTTCGCAAGAAGGTATGAAAGTGTCGATTTTCTTGAAAGGTGTGACTTCCATCTGTTTTTGGCGCGAATGAAGCCATTTGTCAATATATTCGGCTGCTTTCAGTTTTTCGTTGGAGCCTAAAACAATGTCAACTCCGTCTATCTCTGCTACTTCCTGTGGCTTTAGTTGTGCATAACAACCTGTCACCACCATTGTTGCCTCCGGATAACGAGTTGCAAGGCGCCTGATAAGTTGTCGCCCTTTTTTGTCTGCGGTCTCGGTGACGGAACAAGTGTTGACAACGATGATGTCAGGAGAATCGCCACGAGCTGCGCGTGTAATGCCCCGCTCAGCAAGGACCCTGCCTATTGCCGAGGTTTCAGAGAAATTCAATTTGCATCCCAATGTATGAAACGCCGCTTTCAGATTTTTTTCATGCATAAATACAAAATTACAAAAAAAATCGGTATATTTTGCCACTTAAACATATGAACTTGTCTAAACAAGTTTGTTAAGTTTAAAAGCAAATTTTGCAACTTGCTTAAAAAATAACTATAAATGCTTGACAAATTGGGGTGTGATTTATTATCTTTGCAGATTGAATGGAAAATAAAGAAGTAAAAATCTCATTTTGGGCATCACATCTCACAACGATTGTGAGTGTGACGCTTGTGCTTATGCTTGTCGGGATCATTGCAATGGTCTGGGTCGGTGCCAATAGCGAGACACGTCGTTTGCGAGAACAGGTGGAGCTTTGTGCCGTTATGGCAGATTCCCTCAGTAATGCGCAGGCAAACGAAATAGGGCGTCAGATAAGTAAGGAACCTTTCTCAAAGAAAGTGATTGTTGTTTCCAAGGAGCAGGCTTTGAAAAATTGGACAGCAGATACGGGAGAGGATCTTACTGAACTGTATGGTATAAATCCTTTAAGTCCGGAAGTGACTTTTACGTTGAAAGCAGAATGGAACGGTTATGATAAAATAGAGAGTATAAAAAGGAAAGTGGAGGCAATCCCCGGGGTTGAGAGTGTTGATGCTCCGGAATCGGAAATGGTCGAGGCTATGAATGCAAATATTGCCGGCATGACATTGATTTTGGGGATAGTGGCGGCTGTTATGCTCGTGATCTCTTTTGTGCTTATAAACAACACTGTCCAGCTCACTATCTATTCCAGACGTTTTACGATACACACCATGCAGCTTGTCGGAGCTACCGGTGGTTTTATTTCAAGACCGGTAGTGATGAATAATGCTCTTTGCGGATTGATGGCGGGCATGTTGTCGTCATTGATTCTTGCCGCTTCACTTGCATGTGCACCTTATGCCGGAATCGGAGATCTGCTCTCCGTTATAAGCTGGCAGGTTTTTGGATGTATAGCAGGTGGAATGATTGCATTGGGTATGATTCTGTGTTCGCTTACGGCATGGATAGCTACCGCAAGGTATTTGAGGAAGGATTATGACGAGCTTTTCCGTTAATCAAATCAAAGACGGTTTTCAACTTCAATAAAAGGCAAATATAATTTTATGGCAATCCAAAATATAAAAACTGAAAATACGTCGAAAGACGGACTCGACAAAATGAATAGTTCACAGAGACCTTTCTCTAAGGTGAATTTCTGGATGATGGGTGGCTGTCTGGCTCTTATCATCATAGGTTTTTTACTTATGAGCGGTGGCGGCACGAACGGTACGGATTTCAATCCTGAAGTCTTCAGCACCCGCAGGATAGTTGTCGGTCCTCTATTGTCTTTTCTCGGTTTCCTATTGATGGCATTTTCAATCATATGGATGCCCAGGAAGAAATAGGCTCATTGATGTGTTCTCTGATTGACAATTACTAATTTATAATCCCCGATTGATATAAATGGAATGGCTTGACGCTCTTATATTGGGCATTGTGCAAGGACTTGCTGAATATCTCCCGATCAGTTCCAGTGGTCACCTTGAGATATTCCGGGAGATTCTTGGTATAGATCTTCCTTCAGATGAGACTTTGCAGTTTGACATAATAGTTCATGCCGCCACGGTCTGTTCGACATTGGTTATTCTGTGGCCTATGTTCTCCAGATTGTGTGTGAGTTTCTTTACTTTCCGTAAAGACTATAATTTTTATTATGTGTGCAAGATCCTCATATCATGCATCCCGATTGCTGTTGTCGGTTTCCTTTTTAAAGATTGGGTCGAACAGTTTTTCGGGAGTGGACTTTTCATAGTTGGCATATGCTTGTGTGTCACAGCTCTCTTGCTTACGTTTGCCCATTATTCCGATAGGCTTATGCCTGCCGGTAGGGGAAGGGATATATCATGGACTGATGCCTTTATCATCGGTTGTGCACAGGCGGTTGCCGTGCTTCCGGGACTTAGCCGTTCGGGAACTACGATAGCCACAGGTATTTTGCTCGGCGACAAGCGTGATCAGATGGCACAATTCTCATTTCTCATGGTCATTATCCCTATTTTAGGAGAAGCATTGCTCGATATCAAGGATATGCTTGCTCCTGATCGAATTGCCGGCCAGACTACTGAAGTGGGAGCTACGGCATTGATTATCGGCTTTGCGGCTGCGTTCGTTGTCGGATGTTGTGCCTGCAAGTGGATGATAGAGATCGTGAAGCGTGGCAAGCTTGTATGGTTTGCTGCGTATTGCCTGATTATGGGCGTCATTTGTATGCTTTGGTAGTGATGGATTTTATAAGCGGAGAAATAATCGGAATTGACAAGCCGTTGGGATGGACATCGTTCGATGCGGTGAAGCGGTTGCGTGGAGCTATTCAGCGTCGTTTGAGTGTTAAGAAATTCAAGGTTGGACATGCCGGAACTCTTGACCCTCTTGCCACTGGAGTCTTGATCGTGTGCACAGGCAGGGCTACAAGGCAGATAGAGGCATTACAGAATGGCTCCAAGGAATACGTGGCGGAGATAACTTTGGGTGCAACCACGCCAAGTTTTGACCTTGAAACGGAGATAGATGCTACCTATCCTTGGGAACATATCACATTGGATAGCATTAACGATGTGTTGCCTCGGTTTATAGGACGTGTTATGCAGGTGCCTCCCGTGTTTTCAGCAGTGAAGGTTGACGGCAAACGTGCCTATAATCTCGCACGTAAAGGCAAAGATGTTGAACTGAAGGCAAAACCCTTGGAAATAAAAGAGATCGAGGTTGTGTCTTTTGAATCTCCTGTGCTTACGATCCGTGTTGTATGCAGCAAGGGCACTTACATACGTGCACTCGCCCGAGACATTGGGGAGGCATTGGATTCCGGTGGCCATCTGACAGCATTGCGGCGCACGAGGGTCGGTGAGATTGCAATTGACGACTGTTTGTCTGTGGATAAGGCAGTCGAGGTGATAGCTAATGGTCCGATAACATTCCCGGATGATTATAAAATGAATAATAATGAAGTCACTTCCGTGACTGAATAGACGCATATAACTTGCCGACGTGTCGGCAGAAGAAACAAACCTGATTATGAAACTTTCACAATTCAAGTTTAAACTCCCAGAGGAGTTGATCGCTCAATATCCGGTCGAGAACCGTGATGAGTGTCGCATGATGGTGGTGAATGCCAAAACCGGTGAAATCTCGCATCATGTTTTCAAAGAACTTATCAATTATTTTGATGAAGGCGATGTAATGATCTTTAATGACACCAAGGTCTTTCCTGCGCGTCTTTATGGCAATAAAGAGAAAACGGGAGCTTGTATCGAAGTGTTCCTCCTGCGTGAGCTTAACGCAGAAAATAAGCTATGGGATGTTCTGGTTGAACCGGCACGCAAGATAAGGATTGGCAATAAGCTTTATTTCGGAGATGATGATTCGATGGTTGCCGAGGTGATAGACAATACTACCTCACGCGGTCGCACACTCCGTTTCCTATATGACGGTCCCCATGACGAGTTCAAAGAGGCTCTTTATGCCCTTGGAGAGACTCCGCTCCCTGAATATATCAACCGTAAGGCAGAGCCGGAAGATGCGGAGCGTTATCAATGTATATATGCTGAAAAGGAGGGAGCCGTTATGGCGCCGGCTGCCGGTCTGCATTTTAGCAGGGAGTTGCTGAAGCGTCTCGAAATCAAGGGTGTGGAGAGGGGATTCCTTACGCTCCATTCCGGACGTGGCAACTTCAAGGAGATTGATGTTGAAGATCTCACGAAACATCGCATGGATAGCGAAGAGACCATCGTTGACGGAGACCTTGTTGATATTGTTAATGCAGCCAAGGATAACGGTCGCAATGTGTGTGCTGTGGGAACAAGCGTTCTGCGTGCCCTTGCCACTGCCGTATGCATGAACGGTCATTTGATGACATATAGCGGATGGACCAATAAGTTTATTTTCCCTCCCTATGACTTTACGGTATGCAATGCATTGGTGTCTAATTTCCATATGCCCTTGAGCACAATGCTTATGATGGTTGCCGCATTCGGTGGATACGAAGTGGTAATGAAGGCGTATGAAACTGCAGTTAAAGAAAAATATCGTTTCGGAGCCTATGGCGATGCAATGTTGATTCTTCGTTAACTATCATTGTAGCAAAGAAATATTGATCCCCCGGTTGAGGCTGTAATCCCTCAATCGGGGGATTGTTGTTTACCGGAATTTTGTGCAAAAAAAAGATTAATTGTCTCCCGACAACTAATCCTCTAACCTTAAATCTAATACCATGAAAAACACGTTGCAAAGTTAATATAAATTTTTGTGACAAAAAAATATTTAAACAATATTTTTGCTATCTTAGTGGTGTTTTTTATACAAATTATCGGACAAAACCTCCTTTTGCAGGTAGATGGACTTATAAATGCTGTTATTTAGAAAAAAATAGCTAAATTTGCATAGTGACAAAATTAAACAAGTTCAGTTGACGGTTAAATAATGGCAGCATACGGCGATAGAAAAAAATATAGTTTCAAGGAAGATCGTATTTTTGTGTGGGATAACAGGGATGAATCTACTGTTCCCTTAATGGAGTTTATAACAAGGATGCGTCCCGACACTAAGCGTGGCGATATTAAGAAATGGATGAAGTATGGTCATCTTAAAGTTAACGGGACCGTTTCAAAAGCTTTCGACACTCCTGTGGAGCCAGGTGCTAAAGTTGAATTTAATGCCACGCGTCCTTTCCCGTCATTCCGCCATCATCGCATAGAAATTGTATATGAAGATGCGGATATCCTCGTCATAAATAAGGGATACGGACTTCTTTCCGTTCCGACTCTAAGTCATAAGAAAGAGGACAATGCCTATGAGATCCTTAGGAATTATGTTAAGGAAGTCAATCCGCGCAATAAGCTCTTCATAGTGCATCGTCTTGACCGGGACACGTCCGGATTGATGATGTTTGCAAAATCGGAAGAGGCTCAGGAGGTGCTGCGTCATAACTGGAATAATATTATCCTTGAAAGGCTGTATGTTGCTGTGCTCGAAGGATATCTTGAGCAAGACCGGGGTTTCGTGAAAAGCCGTTTGGCTGAAAATTCGCAATTCGTGGTTTATGCAACAGAGAATCCGGAAGAAGGGCGCATAGCCGTAACGCACTATGAAGTTGTGGGGCGTGGCAATGGCTATACACTCGCCCAGTTCTCGCTTGATACAGGACGCAAGAATCAGATTCGGGTTCATGCCAAAGAGTTGGGTCATCCTATTACGGGTGATAAAAAATACGGCGCCACGAAGAGTCCGATTCATCGTTTGGCACTTCATGCCCGCACTCTCCGCTTTGCTCATCCGATAACCCGGAAGGATATGAATTTCGAAACTCCGATACCGACAAAATTTGCGGCAGCTATCCGCAAACAAATGAAATAGACTATGAAATTAGACACGTCGTCATATTATCCTGTTTCTCCGCTTGATGATGACCCGGAAGAGGAGTTGACCGTTGAGACATTAGGAGTTTCAGCGACAACAGAAGAAAAAAAAGAAGATGGGGAAAAGGATTCCGGCTATGAGATTGAGCCGGATAATAGTTATCCTCCTGCAGTCGGAGAGCGTTTTGCCGATGGGGTTGCAACTTTCCTGTCTTGGGCACTTGTGCCGTTGCTCATGCCTGTATATGGAGTGTTGTTGGCATTCAATATGTCGATTCTTGATTTCACTCCCATGTCGGTCAAGATGATTTTCACGCTCGTTACTTTAGCATTTACCGTTGCTGTTCCGGCATTGCTTGTATTGCTGCTTAAACGTATGGGAATAGTGAAAGATATTGGACTCAATGGAAGGAAGGAACGTCTTATTCCGTATATTATTTCTATAATATGTTTGGCAGGCACCGGTGCTTTCATGTGGTATAAGAGTGCACCAATGTGGTTAGTGATGTTTTTTGGAGGAGGGGCTGTTGCCGGAATCGTTAACTTCATAATAAATTTCCGGTGGAAAATATCTGCCCATGCAGCAGGTGTAGCCGGAGTTGTTGCATTGATGATACGTATTATACGTGATGGCTTTCCGCAAGAAGGAGCTTTTGTGTGGCTTTTGGTTTCTATCGTATTTTCCGGATTGTTAGGAACGGCAAGGGTATGGCTCGGACGTCATACTGTCTGGCAGGTGCTTGCCGGATATACGGTGGGTTTCCTTTCAGTTATTTTGATGACATTGTAGTATTCAAGACTATTTCAGATGCGATATAATTATAAAAGGCGCGATACACATGTTGTGAATGTCGGTTCATTGGGAATCGGGGGAGATAATCCGGTCCGGATCCAGTCTATGGCAAATACTGACACTAACGACGTAGAGAACAGTGCTCTTCAGGCAATACGTATAGCTGAAGCCGGAGGTGAGCTTGTGAGGTTCACGACCCAAGGTGTGAGGGAGGCTGCGGCTTTGGGGAAAATCAAAAGCCGTATGCATGAGCTTGGATGTGATGTGCCTGTTTCTGCCGATGTGCATTTTAATCCCAAAGCGGCATTTGAAGCTGCAACAACTGCTGATAAAGTCAGAATCAATCCCGGAAACTTTGTTGATGCGGCACGTACATTCCGTAAGCTCGAATTTACAGATGAGGAATACATCTCTGAAATTGGTAAGATAGAGGAGACTTTAGTGCCGTTCCTGAATCTTTGTAAGGAAAAGGGAGTGGCGGTGCGTCTTGGGGTTAATCATGGTTCCCTTTCTGATCGTATCATGAGCCGCTATGGCGATACCCCGGCGGGAATGGTGGAATCCGTGATGGAATTTCTTGAGGTATGTCGCCGAGAGAATTTCAATGATGTGGTCATTTCTATCAAAGCATCGAATACGTCTGTTATGGTAGAGACGGTGAAGCTTCTGACATCGCGAATGGATGAAAAGGGGATGACGTATCCTCTGCATCTTGGTGTTACGGAAGCGGGAGACGCGGAAGATGGTAGAATTAAAAGTGCTGTTGGGATCGGTGCCTTGTTGGCAGAAGGTATCGGTGATACAATTCGGGTATCGCTTAGTGAACCTCCGGAAAATGAGATTCCCGTAGCAAATATTCTTAGGGATTATATAGCATTACGAGATAAACACCTGCCAATAATCGAGCCGGATGTTATACTTCCGGGAGCTTCGCGGGATAACCTGAATAAAGTTAAAGGTTACGGCGACAGGATTATTTCCATGCATGCTGACAAGCCTAACGATATATTCTTTTTGGCAGACGCTTCGATGCCTGTGAAGAATCCGGAATTTTCAGGACCATTGTTGATAAAATCGCGGCATGTCAATGCTCCGGCTGAGATTATGTCTTATATCGACAGGTTTATTGCGGCAGGATATAAAAATCCGATTGTCATTAGTCTGAAATATGATGATAAAGATCTTGATTCGTTGCGTGTTAAGGCAGGTGCTGATTTCGGATTTCTTTTGCTTAACGGATATGGATGCGGCATAGAGGTTGTTGATTCAAATTTTGATGATGCCACCCTTGCCGATCTTGAGTTGGGTATTCTGCAGGCTGCCCGATTGCGAATGAGCAATACTGAGTATATAGCTTGTCCGAGTTGTGGCAGGACACTGTTCGACTTGCAGAAGACTCTGCAGGATGTGAAGGAGGCGACAAAAGGGATGAAAGGTCTGAAAATTGGGGTAATGGGATGTATTGTGAATGGTCCCGGAGAGATGGCTGATGCCGATTACGGCTATGTAGGGGCTGGTCCCGGTCGTGTCAGCATATATCGTGGCAAAGAGCTTATACGTAAGAATATCCCTGCTGAAGAGGCGCTGCCTGCCCTTATCGACCTGATACGCGCTGATCGCCCGGAACTTATAGGTTAATTTTAATTGATGAAAGGGAGGGAGTCGAATTTAGAGGCGCTTCGAATCGTGAGCATGCTGATGGTAGTGCTCGTGCATATTGACGGCGCTTCGCTTGGACTTCCGTATATAAAGGGAGAGTTTTCCGCTTTGACATCAAGAGACCTGTGGCGCCTTATTGTTGAATCCTTCACGATTATCGGGGTGAACTGTTTCACTTTGATTTCCGGTTATTTCGGCATAAGGCTCAGGTTTAAAAGTGTTGCGGGGTTCCTTTTTCAATGCATATTCTATTCTGTTGTCATTGCATCATTAGCTCCTCCTTTGCTCGGGATTGAGTTTTCGCGGCTCAAATGGTTGGAAAGCTGGCTTGTGCTCTCACATACAGATTTATGGTATGTGCCAGCATACTTCTGTCTTATGGTGCTCAGTCCGATGCTTAACGCCGGAGTTGAAATGCTTACAAGAAAACAGTTTGCATGGGTTCTCGGAATATTTATTGTGTTCAATATATGGAGCGGTTGGTGGTGGGGTGGTGCGTTTAATCCAACCGGATATACTGTGATCCAGTTGGTTCTCATGTATCTTATAGGAAGGTGGATTAATAGCAGTTATAGGAATGGCGGGAAAGTAAGGATTGGTGCCGTTTTGATATATTTGCTGTCTGTAGCGTTGATTTTCGTGTCGTCGCTATGGCTGGAACCGGTGAAAGCTTTTGCATATAATTCGCCGTTTGTTATTCTTGCATCTGTAAGTTTCTTTATGTTGTTCTTGACCTTCCGTTTCCAATCAAGAGCTGTCAATTATATGGCAAGGTCTGCATTTGCCGTTTACTTGATTCATAAGGCACCTGAGCTTTGGGGAAATTTAATACGCCCGCAAGTCTGCAATTATTGGAACGACTTGTCTCTTTCCATGTTCACGCTAACGGCGATAGCCGGCACGTTTGTCATATATATTATTGCCATGATTATTGATCCTTTTCGTCGCTTTTTACAGAATAAGATAATAAAAATATAGAGTTATATAGCTTCTAAATAGCTTCTTCATGATTGTGGTATTGACTGTATTGTTTTATCACTTACAAATATTATCTTTGCAGTAGGATAAGCACAAGTTGAATGTGTCCCAATAAGTATATATGAAAAGATACCTTGCATCATTAATAATACTTCTCTTGTCGTCGGCTGGATTATGCCATGCAAAAGGTTTGCTATTTCCCGGGAAGGAGCGTAGGTTTGCCGACCGTTCGTCATATTGTGTAATAAAGAAGGATTTTGTGCCCAAATCTGTAAGTACCCTGCAATTGGATTTTGAGTATACGCCTTATAATCTTGACAGTCCGGGATATATTTTGTTCGTGAAAAATGCAGAAGGCACAAAAGCGTTTAATATGACATATTCATTTGCTGATAAACATGGCATTTTGTCTTTTGCTCAAGATGGGAAGAAAATTCTCGCAGAAGCTAAATTCCCGATTGATAGTTTTCCCCGCAAGTTGCCTGTTTCAGTATTGATGAACATGAAGACTGACAGTGTAGTGGTCAAGATCGGCAACGAAGTTGTAAGAAGTGTTATGGGACTTGACAAGGAACCGTTCTCGCCACAAATATATTTCGGAATGTGCGGGCATATCCTGGAAACGGCGTCATTTTCTATTAATAATCTGTCGGTGAAGCTTGACGGTAAGGAATTTAAATTCCCGCTTGACGAAAGCAAAGGCACGGATGTCCATTGTTCAGATGGCAGGATAATTGGGGAAGTCAGCAATCCGATATGGCTTATTAACCGTTCATATTATTGGAACAAGATATTTTCGTCTGATTTCAAATCCGAGGCAGGATGTGTTTTTGCGGATGCCCTTGGGAAATTTGTGATTTATTCGGGAGATTCAATAACCATGTTCGATCCGAGGCATAAAACTGTTACACGGCAACAGTTTTCATATATTGACAAGGAATGGTACAACCGTCTCGGAATGGGTTTTTATAATCCTCTCAATAATGTTATCGTAGGTTATGAACTTGATTATGACCGGACGTTTGTAGGGGAGATTGATATTAAAAAACTTCGGTGTGATGTTAAGGATAAGGGTAGCGTAAACTTGCAGATGCATCATCATTCCGCGGCATATTTCCCGGAGAAGGGTAAGATTCTGTTTTTGGGTGGATATGGTAACAGAAGGTATTATAATGATTTAATAGAGTATGACCTGAACACATGCAGTTGGGATACGCTGCGTTTTACAGGAGACGTGATTACTCCGCGCTTCTTTGCCTCTATGTGTATTGCGAAAGATAATAAAAGCCTTTATGTCTATGGTGGAAAAGGGAATGCACAGGGAAAACAGGATGTCGGGGTTGAATATTATTATGATCTTTACAAGATTGACCTTGAGAAAGGTGTCGTGAAAAAATTGTGGGAACATCCCGCTCCGGAGTGTGACAGGGTGCCGACAAGATTTATGGTTCCAAGTCCTGATGAAGATTATCTTTATGTAATTGCCTATCCGGAGTTTCATCCTTATAGTGTGTTGCAACTTTATAGGATGTCGGTTGCCGATGGCAGTTATGAGGCTCTTGGTGATTCCATCCCTATTATATCCGAGGAGATTGCCACTAATGCCGCCCTATATTTCAGCCGAGACAATGCCCGGCTTTATTGCGTTGTGCAGGAGTTTAAGGTTGCCGATGAACTTGATAAGGGGGGTGCTAATTCCATATGCATATATTCACTTAACGCTCCGCCTGTGAGTCTTGCGGAGGTCAGGCGTTACGAACGTTCCGAATCGTTATGGTCAGGAGGTTGGTGGTTATCACTTTTAGTATTACCGGTCGGAGGAGCCGGTCTATGGCTGTGGAAACGACGTAAAGTCGTGAATGCTAAAATTAAGGTTCGGGAAGATGGAAACTCTGTTGCTTTATGCGAATATGAGCCTGTTAATGAGCAAGTCGCTTTTCCTAAGCGTAATTCTATGCAACTGTTCGGACTGTTTACTGCTTTTGACCGGAATGGGCATGATGTGGCATACATGTTCACGCCCAAGAATAGACAGTTATTCATATACCTTCTTGTAAATAGTATTGGCAAGGACGGGGTTCTGTCGTCTGACCTGAACGGGTTGTTCTGGCCCGATAAGCCTGATGAAAATATAAAAAACCTAAAGAATGTAACTATCAACAAACTGCGTAAAGTGTTGCAGGAATTTGATGGGATTGACCTTGTGTATCGTAAGGGATATTTTAAAGTGGAAATCGCAGATGAGTTTTATTGTGATTATTCCAATATGTATCACGTTACTGACGGTTTTTTGGTATCTGCTGAAAATGATTTCGCCTTTTCTGATGTATTGCCTATTATCGGCAGGGGTAAATTCCTTCAGGGCATGGAATGGTATGGTTTTGATTATGTCCGTCAACGAGTAGAGAATTATTCAATATCCATATTGTCTGAAAGGATTATGAAATGTTTCAAGAATGGAGATAATTCCGGTACTCTTTCAGCATGTAAGGTTCTTGCTATTATTGATCCCCTTTCAGAACTGGCTATGGAATATGCCGTGAAAGTCAATATGCGTATGAAGCGAGAAGGAAAAGCAAGGAATATTTATAATGCTTTTGTTAAAGAGCATTATAAAGTAATGGGAGAGGATTATTGCCGCTCGTTCGAGCAAGTTGGGGATAAATAAGTGAACTCGTCTTGCTTATCTCTAAGCCAAGACGAGTTCGATTGCACCTTAAAAAATTACCTGTTGAAGAGAGTCTTTTTATATATTTATTTTTGACCTAAATTCTGTTTAACTAATTGTACGAATACGTCCGGTGCCACAACTCTTACGTTCGGATTCAATGCGTCGATAACGGTTTTTATGTTTGCCTGTGTTTTGGTCCAGCAATGCACGAATACGAAAGTGTATCCATCTGCAGAGTGGGGATCGGCAGGTCTGCTGTTGATTTGGGCTATTACCGATCGTTCTTCACCTCGGTCGGATCCCCCGTCGATTCCTTCCCAAAGCACGCTACGCTGTTCGATTATTGGCTTGCCGTTATCGGAGAACTTGATACGTCCATCTCCTTTCTCGGCATATCCTGTATAGAACATGGCATCAATGTTGGGTTGAGCCAGATATTTATTATATACACGCGGGTTGTCCATTATTCCCTGGTCAAGGATATTGCATATCGTGAGACCTGATTTTTCCACATATCCGTTAAGTTGAGTCAGATAAGCGTCAAGTTTGTCATCAGGCATTTTGCTCGGGAAGATATAACTGCTTCCGCTTGGTCCTGCCACAAAATAATCGTTTGCTCGGCTGTTCCTGTAATACCAGTGCATGGCGGCGGGGGCAAGGTCATAGAGCGAAGGGGATATCGTGAACCCTATCGGAAATTGCCCGTGTGCGGGATCTGAAAAATATTCCTGCATGCTCCAAAGGTTGAATGCTATATTGTCTCCGTCGCTCACCAGGAACGTGACGTAATGCACGTTTTCTTCAGTTTCTACCTCTTTGGTTGCCGCGCGTTGTGTGAGTCCGTTTGTATCGTGAATACTGCTCATTGTCGCAAGGTTTGCAGCGAGATCAGACGGAAGCATCGACACTCCGAGTGAGGAAGCATTATTTACCATTCCCCATTCATCGGCATCATAATATCCGAAACAATAAGCTCCGTTGTCAAGCCCACTGAGAATTTCAGAGCGCCAGCTCCAGTCATTGCGCGCATTGTAATCATAGAACGCGAAGGCGTTGGTCATGGATACATAATCGCGCAAATGATGGTTTATATCGGGTTTTAAATCAGCGGCAAGAGAATTGTCAAGTTTGTCGCGGAAGTTTTCGTAAAGCCATTTCTCATCATGGTCACGCACGTCTGCGAGTTCCTTGGTTATTCCCATTGAGCGGAGGCGTGGCACCATGTCTTCTATTACCGCTACTCCCCTCAGGATTCCGCAAAGGGTCGTGGCAACGTTTATAGAGTGTGATTTCCCGTCGGAATAAGGACGATACAGTATATATCCATTGACAATACCCTTTTCAAGATAATGTGAAAGCAGTGACGCCCATGTGCTGTGAGTCTTTAGGCGTATGCCATAAGAGTCTTCCATTTCCTTGAGCCATACTGCCGAAGGTCCGCCTTCATTTATATAAACTTGGTCACCTGAAACGCGGGCTGCCAATCCTGCAAGGGTAGAAACGAGAACACGTTCGTTGTCGTTGAGATTGCCGGATGAAATAACGTTAATGGATTTGAGTTCACGTCCTTTTTGATGTACATATCCCCGAACAAGTGGTTCAGATGGGTCAACGAGGGTTTCTGTGAGTCCTTGGTTATTGCTTCCCCAGTCATAATCGGGGAAAGAGATTCCTTCAGGATCGTTGCTGCATGATGTCAACATGCATGCGGCTATCCCGATGGTATATATGATATGTTTCATAAAATTTAAAAAAATCAGTTGTTAGACTGTAATAGGTTTAAAAAAGATTAAATTCACTTATTGTGACATGAGGTCCTCCATGCACGGCAGTGATTGTAAGCCTGATGTATCTTGCCGTGACGCTTCCCGGAAGGAATGAACGATATTCACCGCGTGGCTCTATGTCTTTGAAATCACCGGCAGGTTTCCAGGATATTCTGTCATCGCTGACCTCGATTGTCATTTCTTTGGTGCCGTCGGCACCTTCTTTGCGTGGCTGGATCGCAAATCCTGAAATCTTGATTTCTTCGCCAAGATCAAATTCGATCCAATGTGGAGGCTCCGGATGGCTGGCATCCCAGGCTGTGCTCCAGAATGAAGACAGATTATCGTCTATGCACGCTTCCTTAAGTCCGCTGTTTCCCCAGTCTCCTTCACGCGGTTCCTCTGAAGATGCGGCAAGAACTTTCCATTTGCTGCGGTCTAAGAGTGTGGCTCCGCTGGCATCCATGCTTCCGCGATAAACGAAATACATCGTCTGGCAGCAATCGTCCGTAGCGACACCCTCGGCACCAACAATGCTGACCGGAAGAAGATAGTCGGTGAATTGTTCTATCTTACCTTTTGCGTCTATGCTTATGGCTATAGGTTCCGATTCTGTTTTGCCTGCCTTGATTATGCCGTGTGGATCCACCGTATAGCAACCCTCGGGAAGTGCCTGATATTTGGTTCCCCTCTGGGAATTGAAACTTTCAACTTTTGACGGATCTGCCATAACATATACTTTGGCGTCATGTGGAAGTCCGGATGGATTTAGGTCAGGATAAGTGCGAGGGGTGACTTTTATAGTGAATGTATTTACTGCAGGTTCGTCCTGAATAAAGAAGTTTACTTTAACTATTGTCTGTGCATCCGGCATGAAAACGGTGTCGTTATCATCGTTGCTGCAAGACGATGCACCTATTAGCATCGCTGACAATAAAAATGTTGAAAATATTTTTGTATTCATCGTTTTTATGTTAATTGCGATTGGATGGTCAAAAATATGTTTAGACAATTACCAACCGGGGTTATTGGGAAGTAGATTCGGGTTAAGTGTGGTTTCATCGATGGGTATAGGACGCAGATACAGTTTGTCGTCCCATATACGGGAATTTTTTTCCGGATATACCATCATGTATCCATCGGAGCTTACTGTGCGTGAGAAATTGCCGTAAGCATCTTTCATGGCGTCTGTAACTTTCATGCCGAGCATGCTTTTCGGGTTTTCCAATAGCTTGCCTGCTTTCCAACGCACAATATCGTCCCAACGGAATCCTTCGCCAAGAAGTTCCACAGCGCGTTCGCGACGTATTTCATAAAGCAGAGGGGTGAGTGAATAACCATAATCTGGCCAGTTGGGATCGGTGTAACCTACTTCTTCCGTGAGATGAGGCATGTTCACTCGGTCGCGCAGACGGTTGATGGTTATGTCAAGAACATCCTGTGTGCACATACCCAATTCAGCCATAGCCTCGGCATATCCTAACAATACTTCGGCATAACGGAAAATAAACACGTCAAGAGTTGAAAGTCCGATGTTCCATTGCGCCGGATCGGGAGAATGATATTTCATGACATGATATCCCGTGGTACAGTATTTGGTGTCAAGCGAAGGCAGGGCATTATAGGAGGGTGTTCCGTCTCCATTGATTTTGAAAGCGAGCGTAGGATTGTCGATAGTCTGGGCAAGACGCGGATCACGACGCATGATTTCATCGGAGAGCATCTGCGCTTCGGAACCGTATGACTGGCTTACTCCGGTAGGTTTGCCGTCGGAGCATAGATACTGTTCGAACATTGCGCGGCTCATACCCGTGTAAGACTCTTCAAGCTGGCGGGTGTTGTTATGCATGAGCAGTTTTGCCTCATATACGCGAGGCATAATGCATTCCGGGTTATTGGCGAGGTCTTCCTGAATAAACAGGTTGTAATAGTCGCTTTCCGGTTTACCGTTGCTCCATATGTCATATTTTCCCGTTTCTATGATCTCCATTGCTGCATCTGCAGCTTCCTGAAAGAGCTCTTCGTAGTCTTCAAGTCCGTGATATTTACGGAATGACGCTTCATAAAGGCAAGCCCTCATCTTAAATGCACGCGCAGCATCTTTATGCAGTCTCCCTGATGGCACTGATCCGGCATCCTGCAGCCAGGTGATGGCGAAATCAATGTCTTCGAGCATTTTCTTGAATACTGATTTGCGACTGTCGCGCCCCTTGTATAGTTCTTCCGAATCCACGTTGAGGTCTGTTTCATACCAAGGCACATCTCCGAAACGGCGCACTTTATAGAAGTATTCCCAAGCACGGAAAAATCTTACTACAGCCACTTGACGGTTGATTTCTGTTTCGCTGCCTGACGCCCTTTTATAACGCGTCATGAAATAGTTGCATGAGCGTATATTGCCCCAGTCTCCACTGCTCCATCCGCCGCCTGATGACGGTTTGGATTCCTGATTGAAGAGCCAGGTGTCAGGTTTTTCATTTACAAAACAGTCCGACTGGTCATCAGCACCGGGTCCGAGAGCACCCGGAAGAATTCCGTAGAAGCCGTTTGCATATAGTTCAAGGTCTTTGGGAGTGTTCCAGAAATTCTTATCGGACACTGAGTCGACCGGATAGAGATCAAGTGCATCCTCACATGATGTCAGGATTGTGCCGCACATGGCTGCGGCTATCAGGAATATATTTTTTGTTTTCATGAATTATCTATCAAAGGGTTATGTTAAGACCGAAAGAGAAAGCTTTCTGTAAGGGATAAGTCCCGAGGCTAAGGGTTTCGGGATCATATATGTCAAAGAGGTGATCTATGGTGAAAAGATTCTGCGCGCTGAAATAAATGCGCACTTTGTCTATTTTCCATTTGTTGGTGAGATTTGCCGGCAGCGTATATCCTACAGTCAGGTTCTTGAGCCTGAAATATGATGCATCCTGGAGATAGCGAGTGGATGTTACTCGGTTGCCTGTTACGTTTTCATATGTCGGTCTCGGGAAGTAAGCGTCACGGTTGTCTTCTGTCCAGCAATCGAGTGAGTGTTTGAAAGGCACGTGCCATTCATTACCGAATCCCCAGAACTGGTTGCCTCCGAGTTCCACATCGCGTTTGCCGATACCTTGGAAGAAAAGGCTTAAGTCAATGCCTTTCCAATCGGAGTTTGCCTTGATACCGTAAGCATAGCGAGGTTCCTTGTTACCGATGATACGACGGTCGCCCGGATCATTGACGGTATTTTTTCCATATGAAATCTTTTTGTCTCCGTCAAGGTCGTTGAATTTGACATCTCCAGGATACCATCCCCCTCCGTAAAGTTCGCTTTGGTCGGCATGAGAAGCCACTTCATCGGGAGTCTGGAATAAACCGTCGCTTTCAAAACCCCATATTTCACCCCATGTCTCACCCTCATAGTGGTTGTCTTCACCGATGATTTTTTCGGGGTTGTTGAATTTGGTGATTTTTGCCGTATAGTCGGAGAGGACGAGGCTTACGTCATATGAAAGTCCGCATCCAAGTCTGTCGCGCCATCCGAGGTTTAGCTCCCATCCGATTGTGCGCAGGTCAGCAGTGTTAGCTTGCGGTGAGCCTGTGCCGAGAACTGCAGGAAGTGGGCGTCCGGATGTAACCATGTCTTTGGTTATACGCTGATACCAGTCGAATGTGCCGTACAGGCGGCTGTTGAGTGCCTGGAAATCGATACCGAAGTCAAGTTGATGCACGGTTTCCCATGTCAGGTATTGGCTGACAAGTCCCGGTGCAGACACGGATGCGATCTTTTTACCATCGATAAGATACCCCATTTCGCCGTTTGCGCCCATGGTCGCGATGTATGGATAGTCGCCGCCTACCGATTGGTTTCCGAGAGAACCGTATGATGCGCGTATTTTCAGTTCGTTCACCCATTGGCGTGCGTCTTCAAAGAAACGTTCCTGTGATAAGCGCCATCCGGCAGAGAATGACGGAAAGAATGTGAAACGGTTATCCTTGGGGAATTTAGAAGATCCGTCGTAGCGCCCGTTAAGTTCCAATAAGTAACGGTTGTCGTAATTATAGTTGATGCGTGCGAAATAGCCCATTGTTGCCCATGAATGCTCGCCACTGCCGTTATATTTTTCACCAGATGCCATGCCTAAACCTGCGATGTCAGGACTTATGAGGTCTTCACGCTTGGCATTGAACCAGCGATAGTCTTTACGCTCCCAGTTGAAGCCGACGAGCACCTTTAGGTTATGGAGCCCGAATTGACGTTCGTAATCGGAGAATATGTTTGCCGCATGGTAGTAGTCTTCGTCAGATGTAAATTCTACGGAGCTTGGAGTGATATGAGGGAAAATCGTTGTCACTTCCGGATTTGCATAATGCTCGATGATTTCTTTTCCGTGATATTTTTTTCCGAGATTGTAAACATTGAAAGTGTAGTCGGCATTAATGGTCCATCCCTGAAGGGGTGTTATTCTCAATGCACCGGTGAGCCAAAGGTCGTTTTCTTTATGCACGCGGCTTCCGGAAAGCGCCTGCGTTGCAGCCATGTTGGTCCAGCTTCCCTGTCCGGAGAAATTTCCGTCGGGGTGATATACCGGCATGAACGGGCGGAGGTCGGCTCCATAGAAGATGTTTTCCATGCCGTCGCTGTTGTTGCCGTGAGGGGTATCTCTGTTGGTATGGTTGTAATTCATCTTCATGCCAACGTTGAGCCATTTTGTCACGTTCGTGTTGACATTCATGGCAGCGTTGAAACGCTGGTATTTGTCATCGTAGTATTTCAGTTGCCCTCCCTGATCAAGGAAACCGACAGAACCATAATATGTGGTTTTTTCGTTACCTCCGTTGATCGAAAGCGTATATTGCTGAACAAAAGAAGTTTTCTTGCGAACTTCGTTGATCCAGTCCGTGTTGCCGCAATACATATATTTATCGGGGTTAGACGGGTCGATATATACAGGCAGGTTATGTTTCGGGTCTTTATAATATGCCCAGATGTGTTCCATCTGAGTCTGATCGTAATAGTCGCCACCACCTGAATTGCGGTTTACGAGGTTATGGAAATTGGCGAATGTCCATGAATCCATGTATTCCGGCATTACGGTAGGCTGATCCCATGACCAGTTGCTTGAGAATGAAATTTTCGGTTTGTCCTGTTGTTTACCTTTCTTAGTTGTGATGAGCACCACTCCATATGCCGCACGCGTACCATAGATGGATGAGGAAGCGGCATCTTTCAGAACAGATACGTTCTCCACGTCTGCCGGGTTAATGAGGTTCGGATCCATTTGTACGCCATCGACAAGCACGAGAGGACCGGCAGAGTTTACGGATGTAGTGCCTCGCACGTTAAATCCGAATCCTTTACCGGGGGCACCGTTTTCGGCAGATATGTTGAGGTTGCCTATCATACCTTGCAATCCTTGGCTAAGGTTGGTGATGGGGCGGTTCTCAATGTCTTCTGAAGACAGGCTGGACACAGCTCCTGTCAGGTTAACTTTCTTTTGAGTGCCATAACCGACAACTACAACCTCTTGAAGTAATTTTGAGTTTTCCTCCAGTTGGATTTTAATCGGGGCATCGGAATTTACAGTTATCTCTTTTGGCTGGTAGCCGATGTAGCTGAACTGTATCTTGTCACCTTTTGCGGCTTTTAAGAAAAAATTACCGTCAATGTCGGTAAGTGCCGCCTGATTGCTTCCTACAATCCTGATCGTGACTCCGATTAGTGGCTCTCCATTGATGTCGGTGACCGAGCCTTTTATTTCAAACTGTTGGGAATTTTGTCCTGTCCGCACTTTGTTTTGTGCAGATGAGACCTGAGCTGTGGCGTAGATAGGGCAGCCGGATGCCAATAGCATAGCCAGAGGTAATGCCGCCTTTGCCACCATGATACTTTGTTTGTTCATCTGATGTGTAGTTTTGTAAGATGGTTTAAGTTTTAAGGAAAACATCTTATTCCTTATGTGCGCAAAGTGAATTTCCAATGAAAATCCGCAAATGCGCCGGTGGGGTTCTAAAAGACGGCTCAAAACTATCAACACGCACTTAATCCGTGGATTAAGTATGGGTTAATTTTTGGATTAATCCAAAAATTAGTTTGTTAACCCGTGATTAAAATGGTTTTTATCTGTTCTTGTCAGATGTTTATGTGTGGCTGCGTGCGGTGTGATTTTGAGAGCAAATTTTATTTCTTAATAAATCTTAATTTACCTTATTGTTAATCCGGATGGTAATACTAAGGTGCTAATTTTGCATGTGGGTTCTAAGGCGAAGTTTTTTAAGTTAATTCTTTAAAGGCTTCAACAAGCAATACTTTTTTATTAACGGAACAAATAAATCTATTTAACCAAAATGAGAACTTCAAAACTGGTGATATCATTATGCCTCACCGCTGCCGGTGTTACGGCTTCTGCTCAGAAAGCTCCCGAACCTTTTGGCTTGGTTCCGAGCGAACGTCAGAAAGAATGGTACGACAGAGAGATGATTGCGTTTTTCCATTTCGGGATAAACACGTTTGAGGATTTTGTAAATGAAGGTGACGGACGTGCACCGGCTGCGATATTCAATCCGACAGAGCTTAATTGCGAACAATGGATGGAGACGCTCCGTGCTGCGGGGATTCCATCTGCCATCCTGACGGCAAAGCATGCCGACGGTTTCTGCCTCTGGCCGAGCAGCTATACTGATTATGGCGTTAAAAATTCGGCATGGAAGGGTGGAAAAGGTGATGTGGTTCGCGAATTTGTAGATGCTTGCGAAGATTATGGTATTAAGGCGGGAATTTATCTCGGACCACATGACAGGCATGAACATTTGCATCCCGACTATACAACACAAAAATATAATGATTATTACGCTTCGCAGTTGCGTGAACTAATGACCGGATATGGAAAGATCTGGGAAACATGGTGGGACGGAGCAGGCGCGGATGAACTTACAACTCCACTTTATGCCCACTGGTATGGCATAGTGCGCGAAAATCAGCCTGATTGTGTAATCTTCGGAACGAAAAATTCATATCCTTTCGCCGATGTGAGGTGGATGGGTAATGAAGCGGGACATGTTGGCGACCCTTGTTGGGCAACCACAGATTCAATTTGCATCCGCGACGAGGCTGCATATTATCAGGGTCTGAACGAAGGTAGCTACAATGGTGATGCCTATATTCCGGCAGAGACGGATGTTTCTATACGTCCGAGCTGGTTCTATCATCCCGAAGAAGACTCTCGGGTGAAAAGTGTGAAGGAACTGTGGGATATCTATTGCACTTCTGTGGGGCGAAATAGTGTGCTCCTCCTTAATTTCCCTCCTGACCGTCGGGGACTTATCCATCCCAAAGACTCGCTTCATGCAGCGAAATTGCGTCAGGGGATTGACGAAACCTTTTCAAATAACCTTTTGAAAGGAAGCTCTGTGAATGCGACTAACAATCGTGGGGGCAGATTCGGTGCAAAGAACCTTATTGATGGAGATTCTAAAACATATTATGCCGGACGTGACGGCGTAAATTCAAGCGTTGTTACATTCAAATTGCCAAAGGCAACTTCTTTCGATTGCCTGATGCTGCAGGAGGTTATCGATCTCGGTCAGCGCACCAACAAATGGAGCGTGGAATGGTCGGCAGACGGAAAGAAATGGCATAAGATTCCCGAGGCGACAGGCAAACAGAGCGTCGGGCATAAGTGGATAGAGCGTTTTGAACCCGTTACCGCCCGATTTGTACGTCTCAATATTGAAGATGGCGGGGCATGTCCGGCATTACATACGTTCGGTGTTTACAAACAGTCTGAAATATTGAAATGAATGGTATGAAAAATTGTTTGAGAACCGTTACGGCATGTATGCTGTGTGCTGTAATGTCAGTTGGAGTATGCTTAAATGCGTATGCGTTTAAGATTGACTCCTCTGCATTGTATGAAATAAAGAATGAGAGCGGTCTCGTGATTGACAACCAAGGTAATGTCAATGCCGGTGCGAAGCTTGTTATTGCAAAGAGGGTAGAGGAGAAAGAATCTCAGGTGTGGCGTCTTGTTCCGGTTGCCGGTTCCGACAATGTTTACTGTATTGTTGGCGCAGCATCTCAGATGGCTATTGACAATGG
The DNA here is from genome assembly GCA_949123685.1 of uncultured Bacteroidales bacterium. Next base: position 23,894 of record CASBHZ010000019.1, read on the forward strand.
TGGCGAGGGCGCTAAAAAACGGGATGTGCTGCAATGGAATTATGGTGCTGATAATCGTAATCAGCATTGGAAAGTTACTGAATGCCCGAATGGAAAGGTTCGGTTTACCTCCGTTGCGAGTGGATATGAACTTGGATATCCCGGATCAGCATTGGTTGGAGAGCCTCTTTTTCAGTTGCCTGTTGATATGTCTGACTCGGGACGGGAATGGACGCTGGTAAAGTCTAATGTTAAGATCAAGGTTGATCCGTTGAAGACAAAAAGTTCCAACGATTGGGAAAACGAGCATATTTTTGCGATCAATAAAGAGCCCGGGAAAGCGACTTTCATACCTTTTGCATCTGTCAATGAGATGAAGGCGGACCCAAGTTATGCGAAACCTTGGGAACGGAACCGTTCAAGCCGTTACAAATTGCTCAATGGAAACTGGAAATTTAATTGGGTTAAACAACCAGAAGAACGTCCCGCGAAGTTCTATCGCATGGATTTTGACGATTCAGGATGGGGTGAGATTCCAGTTCCTTCGAATTGGGAGATGCATGGTTATGGCACACCAATTTACACGAACATAACTTACCCCTTCCGTAACAATCCTCCTTTCATACAAGGACAGAAAGGATATACGGTGGAGAAAGAACCTAATGCAGTGGGATCCTATCGCACGGAGTTTACCATGCCCTCGGACTGGACGGATAAAGAGGTGTTCATTACGTTCGGTGGCGTGTATAGCGCAATGTACGTATGGGTGAACGGTAAAAAAGTAGGTTACAGCCAGGGGGCTAACAATGATGCACGTTTCGATATCACGAAATATGTGAAACCTGGCAAATCAAATTTGTTGGCGGTAGAAGTGTACAGATGGTCCGATGGCAGTTATCTGGAGGATCAGGACATGTTCCGTCTTAGTGGTATTTTCAGGGATGTGTATCTGACAGCTTCTCCCAAGACCATGCTTGCAGATCTTCATTTGACCTCAGATCTCAGTTCGCGTTATGACAAAGGTACTCTTAAGGTGAAAGGGTCAATAAAGAATTATGGGAAGAAAGACAACAAAGCCTCTATCAGGGTGGAACTTATATCTCCTGACGGAAGGAGGCTCAAACAGTTCTCTTCTTCTTTGGCTGCCGTAAAAGCAGGAGAGATAATTGACGTAGACACCAAGGGGGCTATTCGTGATCCTGAATTGTGGAGTGCCGAGACACCTGCGTTATATACTGTCAATGTGGAGCTTCTTGATGGAGATGGCAAATTGCTTGAGGCTACTACAAGAAAATTCGGTTTCCGTAATATAGAGATACGCGATGATAAGGTTTATATAAACGGTAGCCTCACTATGTTCAAGGGGGCTAATCATCATGATATTCATCCTCGTTTAGGCAAGGCAGTACCATTGGAGACTATGGTGAAGGATGTGCTCATGTTCAAACGCCATAACCTTAACACCATGCGGACGAGCCATTATCCCAAGGATACACGCATGTATGAATTGTGTGATTATTACGGAATCTATGTGATGGACGAAGCTGATCAGGAATGTCACGGCAATATGTCGATTACCGACACTCCCTCATGGATGGATGCTTTTGTAGATCGCGCGGTGCGTATGGTGCAACGCGATAAGAATCACCCCTGTGTTATTTTCTGGAGTCTCGGAAACGAGTCGGGGGGAGGTTGCAATGTTGTTGCCGAACGTGATGCAGTGAAGGCTCTTGACAATTCACGTCCCATACATTATGAAGGTATGAACGATTGTGCCGATATTGATTCGCGCATGTATCCTTCGATTGAAAGTATGATTGAAACCGACAAGGCGCAGCGCAATAAACCTTTCTTCCTGTGTGAATATGCTCATGCCATGGGTAATGCCATAGGTAATCTTGATGAATATTGGGATTATATCGAATATAACTCGGATCGAATGATCGGAGGCTGCATCTGGGACTGGGTTGATCAGGCGTTGTGCAAACCGGGTGAACCGGATTCGAATCTTTATTTTGGAGGAAGTTTCGGCGATACCCCGAATGATCATGATTTTTGTTGCAACGGCATTATCACTGCTGATCGCCGCGTCACCCCTAAACTAATGGAGGTGAAGAGGGTTTATCAATATCTGTCATTCAAGAGGAACGATTTGAATAGTGTTGAAGTGCATAACCGTTATAATGCGTTGAACCTTACTCATTTCAATTTGTATTATCGTCTTGAAAAGGATGGTAAGACAGTGAAGGAAGAATTGTTTGGAATGCCTGATTGTCCTCCGGGTGAACGTCGTACTATACATGTGCCGGTGGAGCGTCTTCTTACTGATTCAGTTTCATCTGAGTGGCATATATATTATGAAGCCCGTTTGAAAAATGATTGTAACTGGGCAGACGGAGGTCATGTAGTGGCTACGGCACAGTTCCCGCTCAACGGGATGGCGCAGAATCCCCAAGGACGCCTTGCAATTACTGATAAGAATGACGGACCGCTGGACGGGGCTGTTGGTCAGGATGGTATTCTGCGTTTCCGTAATGATGGCGGTGAAGTGTCATTTGATGTCTCTACCGGTCAACTCATACGGTTGATGAATGGCGGTGTTGAACATCTGCACAATAACTGCGGTCCGCAATTTAATTGGTATCGTGCCATTAATAATTCGCCCCGTAAATGGGAGAACACAGTAGTGTCGTTGAAAAACTTTACATGGCAACTTGCCGATGACAAACGTTCAGCCACGGTCGTGGCTGAGTTGGAAGCGCAGATAGGTAAGGGAACTAAGGTGCCGCACACACTTACATATACTGTTTATGGAAACGGCAGTATAGATGTGGATGCACGCTTCCGTGCCCCCTCGGATACCGATATGCCGAGATTGGGTGTTTCGATGATGCTTGCTCCCGGTTTTGATAACCTTACATGGTTCGGCAGGGGACCTATAGAAAACTATCGCGACCGCAAGAATGCCGCCTACATAGGATTGTATTCTTCGTCGGTAGATTCAATGACCGAACATTACGTGCGTGCCCAAAGTATGGGTGGACGTGAGGATACCCGTTGGCTGACGCTTGTTGACAAGGCTGGAAGGGGATTGAAGATCACATCCGACAGCTCCTTGAGCTTCTCCGCGCTGCACCATACCGATAAAGATTTATGGGATGCAGTCTATGGGCATAGTCTTCCTGAAATACGCCGCGATGAAGTTGTATTGAATTTGGATTGTATCCAAGAAGGTCTTGGTAATGCAAGCTGTGGTCCCGGTCCGCGAGAGCATTTCCGTATCTCTCACGATACAGACTATGGTTATAAATTCCGGATAGAACCGGTTGGATATTAAGACTCTTAAATAAAAAAACTGAAGTCAAGAAGACTTCAGTTTTTTTATTTTGGATATTAAGTTTGAATGAAATAGTCCAAGTTGCAAACAACTTGGACTATTCTATTATTTAAGGCTCCATTCAACTCCTTGCTTGGTGTCTTTGACGTTGAAACCAAGTGCGGAGAGCTTATCACGGATAAGGTCGGAGGTTGCCCAGTCTTTCATCTCTTTGGCATTCTTGCGTATGTCCATTAAAAGATCAACAGCTCCTTCAAACGGTTTCATGTCTGCTCCTGCCTCATCTGTGCCTGTCTTGATGCCGAGAAGGTCAACAAGCATAGTGTCAAAGAGGTGACGCAATTTGGCGAGGTCTTCGGCATTCAATTTGATGTTGCCGTCCGTAGCTGAGTTGACCACCTTTCCAGCCTCGAAAAGGGTAGCTATCACTATCGGGGTGTTCAGGTCATCGTCCATCGCCTCGTAAGCCTGGGTCATGAAATCCGGCATTTCCACTGTTGATTTCTCAGCGGGGAGCAAGTTCTGGAGACGGCGATAAATGTCAAGCATTTTCTGCAATGCTTTCTCTGCAGCCTGAAGGGCTTCGTTTGAGAAATCTACGGTGCTCCGGTATTGAGCCTGCAGGATGAAGAAGCGGATCACCATGGGTGAATATGCCTGTGTAAGCAATGGGTGTGAGCCTTCGAAGAACTGTTCAAGAGTGATGAAGTTGTTATACGACTTACCCATCTTTTTACCCTCGATGGTGATCATGTTGTTATGAATCCAGTAGTTCACCGCCTCATGGCCTTGAGCCGCCACACTCTGTGCGATCTCGCATTCATGATGAGGGAACATCAGGTCAAGACCTCCACCATGTATGTCGAACTTCTCACCGAGATATTTCTCACCCATAGTGGAGCATTCGAGGTGCCAACCGGGAAAACCTTCGCTCCATGGTGAAGGCCAGTGCATTATATGCTCCGGTGATGCCTTTTTCCAAAGTGCGAAGTCAAGAGGATTCCGTTTTTCATCCTGTCCATCGAGAGATCGGGTTGCATTGTGCATATCCTCGATATTTCTTCCGGAAAGGATGCCGTATTTGTGATCGTTGTTATACTTTTCTACATCGAAATATACAGATCCCTGACTTTCGTAAGCATATCCTGCATCAATGATCTTCTTGACGTATTCGATTTGTTCGATGATATGACCGGAGGCGTGTGGCTCAATACTTGGAGGAAGAACGTTTAACGCTTCCATGTCATGATGGTAGCGGTTGAGGTAAAGTTGAACCACCTCCATGGGTTCAAGCTGTTCGAGTCTCGCTTTTTTCGCTATCTTGTCTTCGCCTGAGTCTGCGTCATGTTCGAGGTGACCCACGTCGGTAATATTACGCACATAACGCACTTTATATCCGAGGTGACGGAGATAACGGAAGAGAATGTCGAACGTGATTGCAGGGCGGGCATGCCCCAAGTGGGCGTCTCCATATACCGTCGGTCCGCATACATACATCCCTACATGACCCTCATGCAGGGGCTTGAATAGCTGCTTTGTGCGCTTCAATGAGTTGTAGAGAAATAGATTGTGTTCCATCCTGTTTTTGAGTGCATAGGAAGTTATAGAGCATAACGCAACGCCGAGCAAAATTTTTGCTCGCAAGGCTTACCCTATTATCGTTATCCATGCAACTATTAATTATTAACCATTAATTATTAATTAACATTAGTTGTTAGTGATTCCCGGTTTTACGTTGCGGGGCATGATTTCACCGAACTGAGCTTCATATTTCTTGATGTTGTCGGTGAGGGCGAAGAGAAGTTGCTTTGCATTCTCGGGAGTCATCATCACTCTGCTTACCACGGGAGCCTGGGGCATGCCGGGAGCTGCGAAAATGAAGTCGATAAGAAACTCGTTAGGACCGTGACCGATCATTGCAAGGTTGGTGTATTTACCGTCGGCAACTTCCGGACGAAGTTGAATCTGAAGCTGATTTTCTTTGTTTTCCATTTTATTTTCGTTTAAACTCCCATACTGAACTAAGCTGATTAAGTTTCTTAGTCATATGGGCAAATGTAGTTAATTGATATAACAAAGTTAACAATTATTTTCCAAAGGATGAAATAGCTTGGAATTTTCTTCGGAAATGATGCGTCCGTCTGCCATAGTGATGACCCGGTCGGCAATGGTGGTCATGGAGGGGTCGTGCGTTACTATGACGAATGTCTGACCGATGCTATCACGTAAGTTGGCTATTACTGATCTGATTTCATCGCGATTGTGAGAGTCGAGACTCCCTGTCGGTTCATCCGCGAATATTACTTTGGGTTCATTTATCAAGGCGCGTGCTATTGCGGCGCGTTGTCTCTCGCCTCCCGACATCTCAGCCGGTTTATGGCTTTTTCGCTCAGATAGTCCTAACATGTCCAGCAGTCCCGACGCTTTCTCCATTGCTTTTCGGCGGGACATGCCACCGATCATCGCCGGGAGCGCTACATTCTCACATGCTGTAAATTCAGGCAATAGCTGATGGAACTGGAATATGAATCCGATGTTGCGATTCCGGAAATGAGACAACCGTTTGTCGTTTAATGTCGAAATGTCTTCCCCATCATAGATTATTTGTCCGGAATCGGGGCGTTCGAGGGAACCTGCAATCTGGAGAAGTGTCGTTTTTCCGGCACCGCTCGGTCCGACTATAGTGATTATTTCATTTCTGCCTATGGTCAGCGATATGTCGGATAATACGGTCAGTGAGCCGTATGTTTTGTTGATATTTTTTAGTTCTATCATTTTACGTAACTAACAATTACATGATTGGCGAGGTATATACCGAAGATTGCTGGGATGGATATGATTGTGCCGTATGAACTGCGCTTGTTCTGTTCCTCAAGCTCAATCACGGCGTGCCTGTGAGGAGCCTCGGTGCTTGCCACCACTTTCAGCCTCTTTCGGATTCCGGCTTTTTTGAGCCGTTGACGCACAGCTCTTGCCAATCCGTCTTCTCGGGTGTCGGCTATGTCAAAATATCCGATTTTTGAAGGATCTATCCTGCCTCCTGCACCCATTGAAGATATTATGGGAATATTATTGTGAAAACAATGCAGTATGACAGCCATTTTAGGTGCGACCGTGTCAATGGCGTCAATAACGTAATCAACGTCTGTGCCTATCAATTCAGCTACGTTATCGGGTGTGACAAATTCTTTGATTGCCGTTATGTTTATGTCGGGATTGATGTCACGACAACGTTGGGCGAAGAGAGCAACTTTTGATTCTCCGACTGTTGAATGAAGAGCTATTAACTGACGGTTGATATTGCTGTCTGCGACATTGTCTGCATCTATTATCACGAGATTGCCGATGCCACTGCGTGCAAGAGTCTCTACGGCATAGCCGCCTACGCCGCCTGTACCTACGACGACCACTTTGGCTTTAGACAATTTAACGACTGTCTCTTCACCGATAAGTAACCTCGTGCGGGAATCCCATGAGTCCTGATTCTTATCCGTGTTAAGCATCTGCAGGTATCCAGTTCCCTTTAAATCCTGTTTCTTCAATTGTCCTCACTATCTCGGCAGCTTTGTCCGGGTTGTCCGGTATGCCGTGGCATTCAAGGATCTTGTCTGCCGACTCAAGATCCATTGACCATTCCATATCAGGGAAGCGTTCCTGCATTGCTCCTATAATCGCGGCTTTGCAACCGCCGCATTTTGCATTTGTCTTAAATTTCATATTATTTTAGGTTTTAGGTTTTAGGTTTTAGGCGTTAGGCTTTAGGTTTTAGACTTTAGATGTTAGATTTTCAGATGCAAGCACCTAACGCCTAAAACCTAAAGCCTAACGCCTAAAACCTCATGATAATCTATTAAGGCGTAGAGAGTTGGCTACTACACAAAGGGAAGAGAGTGCCATCGCTGCCGATGCGAACATCGGGGAGAGTAGAAATCCGGCTTTATATAAGACTCCCGCTGCGAGAGGAATACCTATCAGATTGTAGATAAAAGCCCAAAACAGATTCTCTCGTATGATCCGTAAAGTGGCTTTCGATAATCTTACTGCATCAGGCAGTGAGGAAAGCCTGCCTCCAACAAGCGTGATTTTGGCTACGTCTATTGCTATGTCAGATCCCCCGCCAATGGCTATGGAAACGTCAGATGCAGCCAGTGCCTGAGAGTCATTTATACCGTCACCGGCCATTGCCACGATGTTTCCTTGGCGTTGTAATTCTTCAACACGGGTCTGCTTCATTGATGGCAATGTTTCGGCTGTCACGTTGTCAATGCCGGCAAGGCTTGCGATGTGCCGTGCCGTTTCCTGCCGGTCACCGCTCAGTAATTCCACGTTTATGCCCATGGACTTAAGTTTCGTTACGGCTTGTCTTGCATCCGGACGTAGCTTGTCTTCCACTTCGAAGGCAACTGCCGGAATATCGTTGACGGTTACGACAACAACTCCGGCACCTTTACCTAACCAGTTTTCTACAGTCTCTTTAAAACCGGAGTCTGCATTTTTGTCAGCTAAATGTGCACCACCTATGACATAATTGCTGTCTGCGTATGAGCATTTTATCCCTACACCGGGAATATATTCATATTTTAATGGTTCGGCTGGAATTATATCACAATTCTTTATACCCTCGCATATGGCATTGGCGAGAGGATGGATACTCTCTTTCTCGGCTCCATATATTTCAGAGAGTATCTTCGTCTTATTTTCTTCATCGACGCCATTGTTCCATATAATGTTTGTCATCTTGGGTTTCCCTTCTGTCAATGTACCTGTCTTGTCGATCAGTAGGGTGTCAACCTTCGCGAGTCTTTCAAGAGCTGTTGCGTCTTTTACAAGTATTCCGGATCTTGCGCCACGTCCTATCCCTACCATTATTGCCATCGGGGTGGCAAGTCCGAGGGCGCAGGGACAGGCAATTACCAACACTGACACTGCACAGACGATAGCCACAGGTATATTATGAATGTCAATCGCTATCCAAGTGAGGAATGTTATCAATGAAATGACCATTACTGACGGGACAAACACGGCTGCAACGCGGTCGACGAGCTTCTGAACGGGTGCTTTCGAACCTTGTGCTTCCCTGACGGCACGTATTATGCGCGACAATTCTGTGTCTGCCCCTACATTTAGAGCCTTCACTTTGATTGTTCCTGCATTTAAGATAGTTCCTGCATTGACTTTGCTCCCGGATTGCTTTTCTATACCTATTGGCTCTCCGGTCAGCATTGATTCGTCTGCGGTTGCATTGCCTTCGGTGACTATACCATCTATTGGAATCTTGTCGCCTTGCCTCACGATAAGTATATCTCCGGTCTTTATCTCTGAAGCTTTTATGTGTTTAGTGCTGCCATCAGGGAGTTCGAGTAATGCTTCGTCAGGCTGTAAACTCATAAGTGCCTTGATTGCCATTCCTGTAGAGTGGCGACTTCGCATCTCCATTAGCTTGCCGGTCAATACGAACGCTATAATCATTGCCGCACCTTCATAATATAGGTCGGCACTTATGTCGCGAGAGGTCAGAACATCGGGAAACAGGGTGTTGAACACGCTGAAAAGGAAGCTGAATATTGTGGATATTGCCACAAGGCTATCCATGTTGGGCGCTTTGGAAAAAAGAGCCTTGAAACCACGGCGGTAAAATCCTTCGCCGCAATAAGCCATTACGATAATGGTCATAGCCATGTAGATCCACCCTTCGGCAGGGAAGTGGATATGTAGCATGCATGAAACAGACAATGGGACCGTGATCATCCAGGCAACAGCCACCTTGCGTTTCATCTTAAGGTAGGAGTTCTCTTCCCGTTTGTCCTGTTCTTTTAAGGCTGTTTCTTCTGATTCGCTGACTATCATTTCGTAGCCGGCACTTTTTACAGCTTCCGCAATTTCTTTGACGGAAACCATGTCGGGGTCCCAGTCTATTGCCGCAGAATTTGTGGCGAAATTCACATCGGCGACCTTAACTCCCGGACAATCCGATATAGCCTTCTTTACCGCTCCGGCACAGACGGCACACATCATCCCTGTAACCGGAAATATTTCATGTCTTATTTCATTCTTATTCGCCATTGTGCAGGATAAAGATTGTTTGCCCTGTTGCCAAGATTTTTTACAATACCTAATGGTTTACCTTTATACATAACAACTACGTGGCCTTTTGGGATTTCGGGATCAAGTTTTATAGCCTCGTGTCGAAGATAAGATAGTGCCGTGTTTTCGTCAAGTTCCGTTTCCGGTAATTTACCTTTATTGTAAGCCGTTGATAGAACAGATTCAGTAGTGGGCACAAGATCTTTACCTTTTGTTACGGTCATAGGTATTCCGTCGGCTATTATCTTCACTTTAGAACTTATTGTTTTGGAGAACGTTTCTCCTTTCCGCAACCTTGATGGAATGTAATCCCCTTCTTTACGGAGCACGGATATGAACAGCCCTTCGCCTTGAGTGATGTGTGGCATGAATCGCAAGCAAGGGTAAGGAGTGTCTATACCGTCGCTTATTCCCCATTCTTCGGGAAAGTGCATGTTGACAGTAGCCATTCCCAGATCTTCAACGAGATAACGTACATTTTCTTCATTTTCCAAACGGTTGAAGGTGCAAGTCGAATATATCATGAACCCTCCCGGTTTCAGAGCCGAGAATGCATCGTTAAGAATCTCTCGTTGCAACGATGCACATTGCTTTTGCAATCCTTCTCCCCATTGGCTTATCGCCACTTCTTCTTTGCGCATCATTCCCTCTCCGGAACAGGGAGCGTCTACCGCTATTATGTCAAATAGCTCTCCGAGTCCGGCGAAATGTCCGGTGGGGGAGTTGGTAACTATGATATCCGGATATCCCCATTTCATAAGATTCTCCGTCAGGATTGTAGCTCTCGCACTGATAAATTCGTTTGCCACGACCATTGTTCCATCGGGAAGGGCATTTATCATGGAAGTTGTTTTCCCTCCCGGGGCGGCACACATGTCAAGGACACGAATGGAGTCTCTTGTATTGAATGACGTAGACACGATTTTTTTAGTCACAGCCTCATATATCATCGATGATGCATCCTGAACATAGAACACTCCGGCGTGTATCAGGGGATTGAGCGTGAATACAGGTCTTTTAGGGAGGTAGAATCCACTTTCGCACCATTTCACCGGAGTCAAGTCCTCATATCCGCAAATATCCGGCGTGTGGGTTTTACGTCGGTTGATTTTTATGGACACGGCAGGCGGTTCCTGCATGGCTTTGATGAACTTGTCAGAATCATCGCCGAGAAGGTTGCGCATCTGTGTAATAAAACTATCCGGTAATTCTTTTATCATAGTGCAAAATTATTTTTATAGTGTTGCACCTTAAGTGCAATTAACAAAATTAACAAAAAATGAGGATATGAGTGATAAGGAAATATGATAAATTTATTAAATTTGTATTATGAAACAGGAAGCGGCATTATATCTTATACCGGTAAATATTAGCGATGCACCGTTGGAAAATGTTATTCCTACGGGCAATCTTCCGATAGTCAAGAATTTGAAGCACCTGATTGTTGAAAATGTCAGGACAGCGCGTCGCTTCCTGAAGCGGTGGGATAAAGGATTTGACATAGATTCCATCACTTTTCATGAGCTTAACGGACATACAGACCTCACGGAAGTAAGCGCATGGCTTGAACCGCTGCGTAATGGTGAATCCATTGGCGTGATGAGTGAAGCCGGATGTCCGGCTGTGGCGGATCCCGGTGCACTCCCTGTGGAGATTGCCCAGCGCGAAGGGTTGAGGGTTGTTCCATTGGTGGGACCTTCGAGCATTCTCATGTCTCTGATGGCATCCGGTTTCAATGGACAGGGTTTTGCTTTCAACGGTTATCTCCCTATCGATGAGAAAGAACGTATCCATGCCATACGGGATCTTGAAAATGAATCTCAATTCAAGAACCGCACTCAAATATTTATTGAAACACCTTACAGAAATAACAGCCTGATACGTTTCCTGAGCGAGAACTTGCGCCCGGATACGAGACTTTGCGTGGCTTGCGATATATCTGATCCGGAGAATGAATCTGTAATAACCCGTCCTGCGGCAAAATGGAAAGCTTGCAAGGAGAATTACGACAAGCGTCCTGCTATTTTCTTGATATACAGGGGGAGCGCGTCGGAATGTAAGACTCATGTACACAAGAAAGGAGGCAAGAGGAATGTGCGCTAAGAAGATAAGGTTCTATGACCATCCCCAGCTTCCGTTTGATGAATTGGAAGCTTCAGGGCAGGATGAGTCCGTTAGCAGAAGAATGCCCCGTAGTTATACAGACCTTGACATAACGGCGGCAGACCTGAAAGCGGATAAAGCATCGGATTACAACCTGTATTTCATGTCGCTTGGTTCCGGTTCGAGTGGCAATTGCTGTTATATAGGAACCAGGCAGGGTGGAATACTCATTGATGCGGGAGTGAAAACCGAGGACGCGATAAGGATGCTTTCGTCAAATGGTATTTCGATAAATGCAGTCAAGGCTCTTCTTTTGACACATGATCATTCCGATCATGTGCGTTATGCTTATAATTTAGTGAGGAATCACAAGCATATCCGTCTTTTCTGCACCAACCGGGTTCTGGGCGGTTTGCTTCGCCGTCATAGCATTTCCAAGCGTATAAAGGATTATCATCATCCGATATTCAAGGAGATACCATTCAAGATTCTGGATTTTGAAATAACCGCGTTCGAGGTCCCTCACGATGGCACTGACAATATGGGGTTTTCCGTAGAATTTGGAGACCGTCGTTTCGTGCTTGCCACGGATCTCGGAGCTGTTACGAACCGTGCCCGTTATTACATGAGCCGTGCCAATTATCTGGTGATTGAGGCTAATTATGATTTGCAGATGCTTAAATACGGACGTTATCCGGAATATCTCAAAGCGAGGATACAGACAGAGAACGGACATATGGACAATGAGGCGACCGGCGCATTCCTGAAAGAGATAGTGAATCCGGAACTGCAATATGTTTTCTTGTGTCATCTTTCCCAAGATAACAATACCCCCGCCAAGGCATTGAAAGCAGTGCGCAATGCACTTGAAAGTGCAGGAAAGAAAGTGGGTAATGCAGCCGAAACAATTCTTGACCGGCAAGCGGATATCCAGTTGATGGCACTTCCGAGATTCGATTCCTCCCGCCTGTTTGTGTTCAGACCTGTACAGGCAGAATAGTCAGTGTAATTTATATAGGGGGCGTTGTGGTGGCGATAATGCTCATGAGTGGACCTTCAAGTCCGTTCGGGGCAACTCCGGCTCGTGTTTCTATGCGGAGGTAGACCCCGTCTATGTCATAAACAACCAATTGAGTCTCCTCGTCATCGTCATATTCAGTACTCTCTATAACATTTTCCGCAGACAGGTTGAGACTTCCGGCAAGATAACTTTCAAGATCATCCGGCAGTAGGTCTCCTAAATATATGTTGCGCACCACTGCCGTAGTGGGAGATATGACATCTACGTCCCAGCTTCCCGGTGTGCCCTGGATATCGGTGTAAAGGGGATGTCCCTCGCCATCGGTCAATACTCCTTCGAAGTTATAGTCGAGGGTGTCAAGAGGTTCACCAACGCGCAGGGCATCGGTTATACTGCGGATTGTCATGGCAATGTCGTTGTCGGCGTGATATTCGTCGGCATATAAAGATATTGAATCCGCTGCCGGTTGCTCCGTTACAGCGGCTTTGCGGCATCCTGACAGATTGACAATCAGACCTAAAGCGATGCCGAAGATTACTGCAAGTGAATGCTTTGTAGAGGTCATTATACTAATCAAACAAATGACTCTGCAAATTTATTCATTGTTTTTGAAATAACCTTGCAAAAACTTAAAAAATATTAAATCCCGTTTCGGATTTTCCAAAACGGGATTTAATATTTTTATATGTTTAGATATTTTATTTGGTGACGCGTTCGAGCCAGTTGACCATCGCGAACATTACGCCCATTGATACGACGCAAACCGAGAGGAATACTGTCCACGCAACCCAGATCGGACAAGCGTTGTAGATGAGCGGACCGATCCAAAGCAGCAGGTTTCCTACGGCTGTAGCTCCGAGCCATAGACCCTGGCATAGACCTTGCAGGTGTTTGGGGGCAACTTTAGACACGAATGAAAGTCCGAGGGGGGAGATGAAAAGTTCTGCAACTGTTAGGAAGAAGTAGAGCACGAATAATACCCATGGACCTGTCTTCAACCCTTCTGCAACTGCGGGTGCAAGTTCCTTGAACTCGTTAGCTGACGGATATCCTTTTACAGCTGAGAAGATCACAAGGAAGAGGTAGGCGATGCCTGCGAGTCCCATACCTATGGCAATCTTCTTGGGAGTGGAGATCTCTTTGCCTCTTTTGGCAAGAAGGGAGAATACCCACATCACTATGGGAGTGAGGATGATTACATAGAAAGGATTGAGGGCTTGCCAAATTTCAGGCTGAACGGAGTCTGTACGCACGAAATCGCGTGCGAAAAGCGATAGTGAAGTTCCGTTCTGGTGGAATGAGAACCAGAAGAAGATCGCTATTCCGAGAACTGCGAAAAGGGCATACATGCGCTGTTTGATTTCCTTTGCCATGCGGGCTTTCTCCTCGGCTGTGTATTGAACTGTTTCTGCCTTGTCTTTTTTAGCAGGAGAGGGGAGTCCGTTTTTGGTGGCAAGGAATATTGCAAGCGAAATCAACATGGCTGCAACTGAAGCAATGAAGCTATAGTGGATACCGGTGTTGAATACGTCAAGATATTGGGTACAGAATCCTGCCACATCCTGTATGTTGCCACCCATCTCAGAGATAAGGGCATAAAGATTGTCGGCATTTTGCTGGTTCATGTTGCCGCTGAGGCTGAGGTATTCATGACATAGTGCCGGGAGGGAAGCGTTGTAGGCAAGGTTGTGAACGCCAAGCCACCAGGACCTGAGGATGGGGGCGATGAAAGGAGCGAGCACGCCTCCGATGTTGATGAACACATAAAAAATCTGGAAACCGGAGTCGCGTTGTGAAGAATAGCGTGGATTGTCATAAAGCTGACCCACTATTGCCTGTAGGTTTCCTTTGAAAAGTCCGTTACCGAATGCAATAAGGAAAAGAGCGACACATGTGAGGGTCAGGAGCCATGTGGTGTTCTCGGGAGTGGCAAGGATTGGCACTGCGAGGACAACATAACCGGCTGTCATTACCATAAGTCCGGAGATGATGGTTCCTTTATAGTTCTGGGTACGGTCGGCGATAAGACCGCCAACGAGGCTCAGGATATAAATTCCTGCATAGAAACATGAATAAACGATTGCACTCGTTTCCTCTTTAAGACCGAATTTCGAGCATAAGAAGAGCACGAGCACGGCGTTCATGATGTAGTAGCCAAATCTTTCGCCCATGTTTGATAGGGCAGCCGGGATGAGGCCTTTGGGTTGGTTCTTGAACATTTGTGTTATTATTAGATTTTGGTTTTAATTTTTTGAATCGAGTAGCTTGTATGCTTTTGCGTAGTTGTGGATCTGTTTCACCATTGCCACAAGTCCGTTGGATCGTGTAGGTGACAGATGCTCTTTCAGTCCGATTTTGTCAATGAAATATAGGTCGGCATCAAGAATTTCATCGGGTGTGCGATCATTTAACACCCGCATGAGTAAGGCGACGATTCCTTTGACTATCAAGGCGTCGGAATCTGCTTCGAATTTTATCTTTCCGTTGTCCTGACGTTCGGCAGAGATCCATACGCGGCTCTGGCATCCTTCGATGAGGTTTTCGGGAGTCTTGCCCGATTCGGGATATTCAGGCAGCGTGTTGCCTAATTCAATTATATAGGCATAACGGTCCATCCAGTCGGTGAGACCGTCAAATTCTTCAATTATTTCGTTTTGCGTTTCGTTAACATTCATCACTTATTAGATTGAATTTTCTCCAAAGTTAATAAAAATTAGAAAATCATAAAATATTTATGATAAAAAAGGTCGTATATTTGTTATATCAAAATAAAAGAGTTAAATTTGCACCCGAAATAATAACGACGGCTTACCGTCAGAAAGGGTCTTTTTTTTCCGGATCGTTATTGAACCACGATGCCGAATCGAGAAAAAGGATTCTTTATTTTTTTAATACCATCCTGAAACAACTCTAAAATAATAATATATAATATAAACATAAGAATTATGGCAACTTACCTGACCCAAGAGGGGTATAATAAAAAGATGGAGGAACTGTCTGCCCTGGAAGCGCAGCGTCCTGCCATTAAGCAGGCAATCGCCGAGGCTCGCGACAAGGGAGACCTCTCGGAGAATGCCGAATATGACGCAGCCAAGGAGGCGCAGGGTATGCTTGAAATGAAGATATCCAAGCTTAAAGAGCTTATTGCCGGTGCGCGTATCATCGATGACAGCAAATTGAATACGGAAGAGGTTCAGATACTCAATAAGGTCACTATCCGTAATGACAAGGGTATGACCATGTGTTATACTATCGTGACTGAAAGTGAAGCTAACCTGCGTGAGTTTAAGATCGCTTCCAACACACCTATCGCCCAGGCTCTTCTTGGACACAAAGTGGGGGATCATGTTCAGGTTAACGCCCCTGTCGGTGTGATCGATTTCGAGATTATCAAAATCGAAGTGTAATTGTAGTAGGTTTTAGGCTTTAGGCATTAGGCATTAGAATAGATGGCTAATCCTGAATAATAATTATTCAAACATGAAGTCCTAACACCTAAAGCCTAACACCTAAAGCCTAAAGGAAATATGACTATTTTCTCAAAAATCATAGCAGGGGAGATTCCTTGTTATAAGATAGTTGAAAACGATAAGTTTTTCGCTTTCCTTGATATAAATCCTGTAAATTGGGGTCATACTTTGGTTGTGCCCAAGAAGGAAACCGATTATATTTTCGATATCGACGATGAGGATCTTTCCGATATGATTGTCTTCTCCAAGAAAGTGGCGAAGGCTATAAAGACGGCTGTTCCATGTCGTAAAG
>CASBHZ010000020.1 GCA_949123685.1 uncultured Bacteroidales bacterium
TACACAAGGAGACACACTCTTTCCCTACACGACGCTCTTCCGATCTCCGGATTGTGGTGGCTTGGTATCCTATAATTATTTCTCGGGAGAACCTGTGACCGGTCTTGAAGAGGGGCGTCCACTGTTTGTCCGTTCGGTGACAGATCGCTTCAATCTCGCTAACTTTGTCAGGTCGCACCTGTTTGGAGCTGTCAGCGTACTGAAGATAGGTAATGATATCCTTTTCAATGAGGAGAAGATCAAGGTGGATCGTATAACCGGACATGGAGGTTTGTTCAAGACCAAAGGTGTGGGGCAACGTATACTTGCAGCTGCATTGAATTCCCCTATTTCAGTTATGGATACTGCAGGAGAAGGGGGAGCATGGGGTATGGCATTGCTTGCCGGTTATCTTGTAAACAATCATGATGAAAGGTCGTTGCCGGATTATCTGGATACCAAGGTGTTCGGAGGTAATGTAGGTAACAGCGTTTCGCCGACAGCGGAGGAGGTTGAAGGTTTTAACCGTTACATCAAATCATATATATCCTGCCTTCCTGTTGAGCAGTCAGCCGTTGATTGCAAGAAATAATTTTTATGGAATAAAATCTATCCTATATATTTATATTGCAAAAATGAGAGTGTCAGCGACTGATACTCTCATTTTTATTTAAGTTGTGATACAGTAGTAACTTAAATATACTCTGTCATTTTGCGATAAAATATATCAAACAAAAGCGTTTTATATGTGCATTAATTTTTATTACTTACTTATTAATTTTTGTTGCTTAACTTGTTTTGTTTTCGTTTGGGATTGGCGGGAAACCAACCTTTGCGCACTCGCTCCTTTTGTTCAAACACTTCCCAGATACTCCAGAAGGAGGAAAATGCCACTACTGCAAAAATGGCAGAGAGGAATGTGCTTTCCGTCATCAATGCTAAAATTGAAGCTATGATTCCGAACAATGCGAATAAATAGTTAACTTTTAATCCTAAATAGTATTCACCCTTGATTACTAATGGGTGAAAAATGCCTATAATTAGAAATGTGCTGGCACCAATTGCGAGACCTTGCCAATTTAAAACTGATAATTCCATATAATAAACGATAGATAAGTAGGGAACTAAATTAAAACGAAAAAAACATAATTTTAATCATTTACTTAACGATATACGAAGCAGTTCCAATTTTTAGTTCACTTACTCATTGGGGATGCTTCATGATGCAAAGATAGCATGCTAAATCCGGATTGCAAAGAAAAATATGTTAAAGGTTTATTACATCAGTGATGTCAATATCGTTGATAAAGGTTTCATCGTGACTGACTACTATCAGGGTTCCTTTGTATTCCCGCAAAGTTCGTGCGAGAATGTTCAGGTTTTCAATATCGATGTTATTGGTAGGTTCATCGGCTATGATTATATCAGGAGTGCTGTTGGATATCATGAGGCAACATAATAAGAGTTTCATTCTTTCACCTCCACTTAGACAAGCGCAAGGTTTACTCCAACTGTCGGGAGCGAACAGAAAACGGTTTAATCTGGTTTTAAGTTCATGTTCATGCAAGTCTTTGCTAAATAATGACAATTGTTGGTAAACAGTCAGGTTATTATTAATTGCTGAATATTCTTGGTCTATATGGATTGTATTGAGATTGTCAGCAAATTCAATATTACCATGTCCGGGATGCAATATCCTGTTTATCATGTTTAACAAAGTGCTTTTGCCTGAGCCATTTTTTCCGGATATTCTGATTCTATTTCCGCTGTGGATTGTGAAGTTCAAGTTATTATGCCATAATAGTGTCCCTGCCTTTTTAAAAGAATGATTTAAATCAGATACTTTGATCAAAACCTTTCCGGAATGTATAGAAGATGGATTCAGGTCTACTTTCATTGACGCATGCTCTTTTATAGATGCTTGAATAGCCTTTACTTCGTCCTCCATGTTTTGTAATTTCGAATGTTGATTGTCAATGATCCTTGATGTTGTGCATTCTGCTCTGTCTTTTAGGTTTCCCATTGAAATTCTGGCTAATCCTTTTTTTGCAGACAGTTTTTCACCTCTTGCGTTTTGCTTGTTTTGATGTTCAATCTGCTTAAGTGCCTGTAACTTTGCTTTGGATAATTCTTTTTGGCGATTTCCTAATTTGTTTATTAACGATTGTTGTTCGGATTTCACAACCTCGCAATATTCGTCATAAGTCATGGGGAAATGTCTTATGCCATTGATTGTCAATTCATATATTGACCTTAATATGTTCAAGGCAGTTCTGTCGTGGCTGACAATGACGATTGTAGCTGAAGATTTTAAGATGAAATCATATAATGACTTCCTGCCGAGTGTGTCAAGATGGTTGGTAGGTTCGTCCATCAAGATTACCGAGGGGTCATGAATGCTGGAGGCTGCAAGAAAAACTTTAGTTTTTTCACCGCCACTTAGTGTTGACATGGGTGTGTCGACTGATACTTCAGAAGAAAGCCATTGAGATAATGCTGATGAAACGCGGTCTTCAATATCCCAGTCATCATTAAGTGTATCAAAGTTTTCTTTAGAAACATCGCCATTAAGTATGTTGTGCAATGCTACAATCTTTTTACTGACACCGATCGCCTCTCCGACAGTTAAATTGTCATATTGTCCGAAATGTTGGGGAATAAGATATGTGTTTGGACTGTTTATGATATCCCCATCGGTTTGTTGGATGTTTCCTGCCAATAATTTAAGCAGTGTGGTTTTTCCACAGCCATTATTGCCTATTATAGCACATTTGGCACCTTGAGGTATTGAAAAAGATATATCTTTAAATACGACATCTCCATTCGGATGTACGTAACTCATGTTATGAACTTGTATGCTCATATGAAATGATAAAATGTAAAATAGTCAATATAGGAGAGTCTGTTTAATCTCCCTTTTTTAATCAGAAGTAAGTGATCCCATTAAAACGATAGTAAAGTGATTTTAATCTCACATATCATCAACTTGCTCTTTTTGAATCTTTCAAAAAAAAGCTGCGTTTATGACATGTATTTAATGTGATCACTTATTTAGAACCGTCTTAAACGAGTTCTTTAATATAGGTGAAATTGATTTGACATTTTATCATTTTTAATCGGGTGCAAAATTAATAATTTATTTTGTTTCCCGCAAAATAAGGATAATAAACGCTGCCATAGGAGTGGGTGACACTTGCTTAAATAAAAAGAGATGCCCGAAAGCATCTCCGATATCAACAAATAAAACTTAACAATTCATATTAATAATTCTCGTAATAAATAATTTAGTTTGTTTTGGCCTGTTATTCCATAATAAGCCAAAATAATTCATTATCTGTTATAATCTTTTAGTTGATCGCGAAGTCTCTTTCTGGCAAAGAATATTCTACTCTTTACAGTGCCTAACGGGAGATTCATTTTTTCTGCGATCTCATTGTATTTATAACCAGCAACAAACATGTTGAATGGAATGCGGTATTCATCCGGAAAGCTATTCAGCGCAGCTGAGATCTCTTTTACCGCATAAGAACCTTCCGGTGTGTCAAGTCCGGAGTCTTGCGATATGTTAAGGTGGTAGAGATCTTCTGTCTGGTCAATTACTGTTGCCTTTCTTACTGTCTGGCGGTAATTGTTGATGAAGATGTTACGCATTATAGTGAAGATCCAACCTTTGAAGTTGACATTGTCAACATATTTCTCTTCATTATCAAGAGCCTTTAGGGTTGTATCTTGTAGGAGGTCTTCCGCCTGCTCACGATTTGATGTGAGTTGATAAGCAAAACTCAAAAGGTTGCCTTGAAGACCGATCAGGCGATTTTTAAAAGTATCATTAGATTTCATATTGTTGTTGTCCTATTGTTGTTGATGATTAAATAACATTGATGACTTCAAAATTGTTTTGAAAAGTTTATTAAATTTTTTGAAAAAATTTTTTTACAATTGAAAAATTTGTTGTCTTGACATTTATAATTAACTTTGCATCAAATTATTGACTCAAAAATGAAATTCGAAGATATATTGACTAATGACGATGTGCTTGATGGATTATGGGATATGCATTTTGATGAATGTACCCCGATTCAGGAGCAGGCTATCCCGATAATAATGGAAGGGCAAGACTTGCTTGCCTGCGCACAGACCGGCACAGGGAAAACAGCAGCTTATCTCCTTCCTGTTATCAATATGCTGGCAGACGGCGGTTATCCGGAGGATGCAATCAATTGTGTGGTAATGGCACCTACGCGTGAACTTGCCCAGCAGATAGACCGTCAGCTTCAGGGGTTTTCATATTTCATGCCTGTTAGCGGCATGGCAATATACGGAGGCACTGACGGTCACACATATGAACAGCAGCGTAAATCCCTTAAGATGGGTGCGGATGTAGTGATAGCTACTCCCGGTAGACTTTTGGCACATTTGAACATGGGATATGTGGATTTGTCGAAAGTGTCGTTTTTTATTCTGGATGAGGCTGACCGAATGCTCGATATGGGTTTTTATGAAGATATAATGCAGATTGTTGGTCATTTGCCGAAAGACCGTCAGACATTGCTCTTTTCTGCCACTATGCCTCCTAAGATACAGCAGATGGCAAATAAGATTCTTAAAAATCCGGTGGAGGTGAAGCTTGCTGTTTCAAAACCGGCAGAAAAGATTATGCAGTCCGTGTATATTTGCTATGAGACACAGAAAATGCAGATATTAAAAAAACTTTTTGAAGAGAATCCTCCTCAGAAGGTGATAGTTTTTTCTTCTTCCAAATTGAAAGTCAAGAATCTTGCAAGGGAGTTGCGTGGCAAACATGTTAAGATAGCTGAAATGCATTCAGATCTGGATCAATTGAAGAGAGATGATGTTATTCTTGATTTTAAGTCAGGCAAAGTAAATGTGATAGTTGCAACTGACATCCTTGCACGTGGTATAGACATTGACGACATAGAGATGGTTGTTAATTATGATGTGCCAAGAGAGGCGGAGGATTACGTGCACAGGATTGGGCGTACTGCCAGGGCGAATCGTGACGGAAGGGCTATAACGTTTGTTTCTCCTGATGAAATCGTGAGATTGAAACGGATTGAACGTCTTTTAGAAAAGGAGGTGCCAAGGGAAGAAGTGCCTGCTGAATTTGGTGAAGCTCCCCAATTGAATAGCAAGGTAAGAAGAGGTTGCATTCATAAGAATCAAAACTTAAGGAATCGGGTTGGTAATGATTCCAATAAGCCCAAACGTGCTGGAAATTCAGAAAATAACGGTAGGAAAAAAAGATATTATAACCATAATAAAAATAAGTAAGGGATTGCTTCTAAATTGTGTGAACATCGATGAGCAGGAACAGCAAGCCTTTTAAATTTAAACAATTTGAAGTTAGCCATAGCCACAGTTCCATGAAGATAGGGGTGGATGCGGTGATTCTCGGTGCGTGGTCTGACATAGGATCGGCAAACACGATTCTGGATGTCGGTTGCGGATGTGGCGTTATTGCTTTAATGGCGGCGCAGCGTAACAGTAATGCAAAAATTGTTGCGATAGATATTGATGAGCAGTCAATTTTGGAATCTTATGACAATTTCAAGCGGTCTCCGTGGGAAGACAGATTAGAGACAGAAAGGATTGATTTCAATGTTTATTGTGAAAAAGTATTGTGCAAGTTCGATTATATAGTTTCGAATCCACCATATTTTGATTCTGGAATTGATATGCCCGATTCAGTACGTCTGATTGCCCGTCATCAGGCAGGATTATCTCCCAGAATAATTCTGGAGAAGGGTAGGGTTATACTTGCCGACAATGGATTCATAGGCATGGTTGTGCCAATAGACCAGGCTGATGATCTTAAGACGTATGCTCAGGAATTGGGGTTATATCCGGTCAGGACACTTGTCGTGACCGGACGGGAAGGACGTGAACCAAAGAGGGGATTTATAGAATTTTGTTTCCACAAAACAAAAGAAAAAATCGGGACGCTCGCTATTGAACGTCCCGATGGATCTTTCACTCCTGAATACACTTCACTATGCCGTGATTTCTACTTGAAGTTTTAAGTGTGATCACTTACTTGGTTTTAAAACTTGAAGCCGGTAGAGAGCACTATGCGTGAGTTGTTGAATGTCAGTTTTGCAGATGGGCTGGCGAATTGACTTTTAGGATCAGGCGTGAACGCATGGTATTCTGAGGTCATCTGTTTGTATACATAAGCCATGTCAATGTAAAATCCTTTGTGACGATAACCCAGACCGCAGGTGATGTAGTTGGTGTCATTGTCAAATCTATAATTGGGGATAGTTCCTGCCGTATAGATGGTCATACTGTTATCCTTTGCCTTTGATTCAACCGGTGAAGAGACGTGGCTGTATCCTGCACGCACACTGAAAGAAGGCGTGACACGATATTCCGCACCGATACGGAACGTGTCGGTGTGACGGTACACATCCTTAATGTCTTGATTTTCGTATTTGTAAGGATCATTATTGAATGCGGCAGGTGTTGCCGAGTAGTAATCATCCCACGGATCATCCCAATATCCTCCACCACCGTAATAATTGCTGGCTTCAGAGAATTTCATGGTTTTGTATCCGTTCCATTCATAATCGGCAGAGATAATGAATTTATTGCCGATAACTCCTGCGGCACTTGCTATGATTTTCCAAGGGGAATTGAAATTATAATCTTGAGACCCCGGATAGCCATCATTTGTTGATGCTGATAAGTTTTGTCCATAATACTTCATGGATGTTCCTGCTGAATATGTTTCTGTCAGGTTATACCATGTCGGAGTGTGGAATGCAAAACCGAGACGTAATTCTTGAATAGGTTTTACTATCACGCCCAACTGATAATTGAATCCGGTGCCGTTGGCGCGATATAGATTCCTCATTTGCCAGCGTGAGTCTGTCGGTCCTACCAGTTTGGTTGTGGGGTCAAAGACATAAGCACCGGTCAGTTCTTCTCCATATGCGGCATCAAGACGATAGTCAAAATTGACAATATCAAAATTCATTCCCCAATAGACTATATTGGAAATGTTTCCTCCGAATGCAATATTATATTCATCTACGCTCCCTTTTTCGGTAACATCGAAACTGCCTATGCCGGACGTGCCATCTCCGAATTGTCCGGTCCATGACGGATCGTCTGGGTCTCCGTTAGGGTTAATTAAATATGAGTCATATCCGAGTATTGCGAGCCAAGGAGCCTGTATTCCTCCGTCTGTTGGATTGTAAGGGTCATAACCATTTGTCGATTCTACATAAGCTACTGTCAATTCGTTATTATTGGCAAGCCCTGCAATATAGTTTGACATGGAGGTCTGTAATTGAGGAATTGTGCCCCGATAGCGGCGATTGAAAGATACCGCTTTATTATAGGTGAATCCAAAGTTCAGGTTCGGCATCACATTGCTCCCGAGCCGGAGGGTTGCGACACCGCCTATATTGTCAAGATAAAACTTGGTTTGGCTATCATTCGTTTTTAATCCCATGGCATCGGATGTGGATTTCTGAATGTCAAGGTCAAGGGTGAAACCAAGTTCGTTACTGCGGTAAACACCGATACCTGCCGGGTTCTGCGATAGGGTAGACAGGTCACCACCAAGGGCACCGAAAGCGCCGCCCATTCCCATGAAACGGGCTGTTCCCTTCAAATCTGGCTGAGAAAAGCGATAGGCATCAATCGCGCTTTGTGCGAAAGCTCCTGTAGCAATGCAGCCCATGGATAAAGCGAAGTATATTTTTCTCATAACTATGAGTTTTTGATTTTGTTCTTTTTAGTTATAACGGAATTTTGAATAAAAGGATTGCAGCGACAAATAAAATTTGCCGCTGCAATAGGTTTGTCGTTTATCTATGGCGTCCGCGACTTCCGCCACCTCCGCTGCTACGGCTACCGCCTCCGAAACCTCCCGAACCACGTCCGGTATTGAAACTGCCTCCGTTATTATAGCTATTGCGGTTTGTGTTATAGCTATTGCGGTTTGAATTGTTGCTGTTTCTGTTATTGTTATAGGTGCGTCGGTTATTTGAATTGGAATTATTTCCCGAATTGTTATACGTGCGGTGTCCGTTATTGTTTACGGTATATCCTTTTCTGTTATTCTGTTGGGTGTTACCATTTGAGTTAACTCTGTTACCACCATTATTGTTGGATGTTCCCTGATATGTGCGATGGTGGTTGGTGGAGCTTCCTCCAAAAATTCCATTATTGGAATTGCCGTTTCCGTATTGTGGCACTCTTGAGCCTCTGGGGCGTCCTACAGGACGGCTACCGACAGGCCTCGTGTTGGATGCCCAGTTTGATCCTGGTCTGTTGGGTAAACGGCCTCCAGGACGATAGTCGGCATGGTGGTGATGTCCGCCCCATCCCCAGGAAGGACCCCAGCTCGGTCCCCATGCCCAAGATGGTCCCCAACCCCAGTTCCAGCTCGGTCCCCATGCCCAGGATGGACCCCATCCCCAGCTCCAAGATGGACCCCAAGCCCAGGATGGTCTCCACGAAGGACCCCAATTCCAATACCAAGGATCGTTCCATCCATAATAATATGGAATTGAATATCCATAGTAAGGGGCAAATGTTGGCAATCCGTTATCAAAAACAATTTCGACATTGCCATAACTGTTTTGGAGAACATCTTCCAGAATATCAGAATTGTCTATTACAATCGTAGGATTGTAATACTTCTGAATCTGTTGTGTGTACACGAAATCCTCGTCATTTTCAGCACGAGCGCCGATCGTGTCGATGGGACTGCTGTAATATTGACCTCGACGATTATATTCATCAACGTCAACGTTCTCAAAATCTTTTATGTAGTAAGACTGTTTCTTCTTCTTGTTATTGGAAGTTGAAGCCGTCTTATCTTTCTTTGGATTGTAATATATGTCATCATATTCTTGCGCATTTGCTGCTAACGGAGCTGCAAGCGCCATGAAAGTCAGGCAGTACAATAATTTTCTCATAGCTTCTTATTCCTTAGTTACTTTGTTTCTTAGACAAAGATCCTGATAATATGTTTAAGGATCTATTGTTAAAAGTTATTAAAATTAAGTTTTTTCCATGACATCAGCAAATATTTATATCGAAAAATGGAACAACTTCTAAGGATGTAATTATTTTTAATTCGTTGAGAAATTATCTTGAGATATAAACATGTACGTCTCGCCCGATCGGGCGAGACGTACATGTTTTAATTATTTGTTGAATGGGGGAGGAGTGCCGGGATCATCAATATCCGGATCGGAAGTAGTTTCATTTTCATCCGTTATAGATTCTCCGATCTCTTGGGTAGCTGACTTTTCATTAAAGGGAAGTCCCTTATTGTTCTCTTTTTCTTCATCAGCTTTCTTATTGATTTCGATAATCTCGTCTGTGCGAGATTTCCATTGGCGTTTGCCAAGAATCTTCTCTACATCATCATGATAGATTACTTCTTTCTCAATCAAGAGATCTCGGATACGGTTATGCTGGGTTGCATATTCCCGGAGAATATTTTTGGCGCGTTCATATTGTTCATTAACGATCCGCATGACCTCGGCGTCAATTACCTTTGCCGTCTCATCGCTATATGGTTTTGTAAATCCCATGTCCTGACCTGTGGAGTCGTTATAGTTGAGGTTGGGAAGCTTTTCGCTCATGCCATATACGAGCACCAATGAACGGGCAATCTTTGTGCACTTCTCAAGGTCATCGCTTGCTCCTGTGCCAATTTGACCGGTGAAGACTTCTTCTGCAGCACGTCCTCCGAGGAGTCCGCACATTGTGTCAAGAAGCGCTTGAGTGGGGATTATCTGACGTTCTTCAGGCGCATACCATGCTGCACCCAATGCGCGACCACGAGGAACAATCGTCACTTTGACCAACGGATTTCCATATTTGATCATCCAAGTGATCGTGGCATGTCCTGCTTCATGGGTTGCAATAGCGAATTTTTCGTCATCTGTTATGATGCGTGATTTCTTTTCAAGTCCACCGACAATCCTGTCTATTGCAGCCATAAAATCATTCCAGTCAACAGCCTGTTTGTTGTTGCGGGCGGCAATAAGGGCCGCTTCATTGCAGACATTTGCAATATCAGCACCGGAAAATCCCTGTGTCTGGCGGGCAAGCTGTTCAACGTCAAGACGACTATTAACTTTAATATTCCTTAGATGAACATTGAATATCTCAACACGGTCAGAAAGTTCCGGCAGGTCCACGTATATCTGCCGGTCAAAACGCCCCGGACGCAATAATGCCTTGTCAAGCATATCGGCGCGGTTGGTTGCGGCAAGGCATATCACACCGTTGTTAGACTGGAATCCGTCCATTTCGGTTAGCATCTGGTTGAGAGTGTTTTCGCGTTCGTCATTAGAACCCATATTAGGATTCTTGCCTCGAGCGCGTCCTACGGCATCAATTTCATCAATGAACACGATGCACGGAGCCTTTTCTTTTGCCTGCTTGAAAAGGTCTCTAACGCGGGCTGCACCTACACCTACAAACATCTCTACGAAGTCGGAACCGGACATAGAGAGGAAAGGTACGTTCGCTTCGCCGGCAACAGCTTTGGCGAGAAGGGTCTTACCAGTTCCGGGAGGACCTACCAAGAGAGCACCTCTCGGTATTTTTGCACCAAGTTCGGTGTAACGCTGAGGATTCTTTAAAAACTCTACTATTTCTTCAATTTCAACTTTTGCTTCAGCAAGGCCGGCAACATCCTTGAATGTGACATTCGTGCCATTATTTTTGTCAAAAACTATAGCCTTTGATTTTCCGACATTGAATATTCCGCCTCCGCCGGGACCTCCGCTCATTCGTTTTGACATATATACCATGAAGAATACTATCAAAACGATAGGACCGAAATACCAGAACAATTTCATCAAATCGCTCCCTTTTTCATAGTTGACCTTGATTGCAGGTTTGCCGTCGGCTTGAAGGGCAGTGTTCCAAGAGTCTATTTTTTCTTGGATTTTATCAGAAGACGGTATTGTGGTCTTTATTTTCATCTGACCTTCCGTTTGTCGGGATGTGTCGAATTTTAGTTTTTTTGCCCCTTGTAAGGTCAAGACACCTTCTGCAATCCCATTTTCTGCAAAAACATAGATTTTGTCTACATCTCCCGCAAGTGCATATTTTTCAAAGTCGGTCCAGTCTACCTCTTTGGTCTGTGTGTTATCCTGGAAGTAGTAGAGACCGAATATGCATAATATAATCAGGGCATACATCCAATACATATTGAATAATGGACGCTTGTTGCGGTTCCCCGGCTTTAGTCCTTTATTGGGCTGAAACATATTCATAGTTTATTGATTTTCAAATTTATAATATTTCGGAGGTTGCCGATGCAACTGTTAGTCAAGATCGGCAATTTCGGTTATGCCCGCGTCACTCCATAGCTCCTCAAGATTGTAAAACTCACGAAATTCAGGTAGGAAAACGTGAACCATTATATTGCCATAGTCAATTATTATCCATTGCGAATTTCTATAGCCATCATAATTATATGGTTTAATGCCGACTTGTTTTTGGACATCTTCCCGTATTCCGTCAGCAATTGCCGATACCTGTGAGGTGCTGCGCCCTTGGCAAATTACGAATTTTGACGCCGGTGCAGTCTCTATCTGTTCAAAATCAACAATTTTAATGCCACATCCTTTTTTGTCTTGGATGGCATCAATAATTACATTAAAAATATTTTTATTATTTTGCATATTAAGCTGTTATTTTCTATATCCAATCTTAGCTTTTATCTTAAACAATTTCTATATTATTTTTATTATTGACAAATCTTATGCCAATTAAGAATAATGCCACCTGCTTTTTATTGTCAGGTTTGCGATCTATAATGCGAAGTTAGTAAAAAAACTCAAGTTTTTATTAATTTCGAATATATGCTGAGAGTTTTATATTCGCTTCCACTAAGAAACCAGTCCGGAATTTCTCCTCGAAATATGTATCCGGCTTTTTTAAACAGCCTTTGACTCGGTTGGTTGTCTGCCATTATTTTTGCGGCTATGTGGTGTATATTCAATAATTTGAAAGCATATTCCTCTGATAGCTTTAATGCTTCAAGGGCATAGCCTTTGCGTCTCAAGTCCGGCATGATGTATATACCGATAAATGCGTGCCGATGAATTGGGGAAATTTCAAACAAGTCAACTATACCGATTATGCTATTGTCTGATTTATTCTCTATTATAAGCCTTATCTGTCCGGCTCGTAATGGGTCGGCATCATAAGATAACGCATAGTCAAGTAAATTCTGACGTGAAAATGGAGCCGACATCCCGTTTTGTATCCATTGTTCAGAATCAGACTCGACAAGCCACATCATTTCTGAGTCTTGGGGTTCAACCGCCCGTAATTTTATCAATTCGCTTTCAAGAATCATCAGTTGTTACAATTTGTCGTGGAATGTATCAGAAAAAAGTAATCTGTTTTGGATTGACCTTCCTAATGTGAGTTCGTCAGTGTATTCAAGTTCGTTTCCGATACTGAGTCCTCTGGCGAGCATGGTTACTTTGACAGGAAGGTGTGTCAGTTTTCTGTATATATAAAAATTGGTGGTGTCTCCTTCCATTGTGGGACTCAAAGCGAGAATCACTTCTGAAATACCGTCTTGCTCAACCCGCTCTATAAGGCTGTCAATCTCAAGATCTGACGGGCTGATGCCATCAAGCGGAGATACCAATCCCCCCAGGACATGATAAAGTCCACGATACTCTCGTGTGCCTTCCACCGTTATGACATCTTTGACATTTTCTACAACGCATACTACTGATTGATCTCTTTTGTGATCGCTGCATATTGGACAGATTTCATTTTCACTGATATTGTGACAACGTTCGCAATATCTGATGTTCTCTCTCATTTCGATTATGGAATTGCCAAGATCAAGCGCTACATTCTTTTCTTGGCGTAAAAGATGCAGAGCAAGCCTTAGGGCTGTCTTTTGTCCGATTCCGGGAAGTTTTGCCAGTTCAGCGACTGCATTGTCAAGCAGACGGGAGTTGAAAGTTTGATCCATTTATTTTTAAACAACTTCAGCTATATTTTAATGCAAATTTAATGATTTCAGCCGAAATATTAGTAATTTTACAATATGATTAGTTATTTGAAAGGAATCGTGGCTGAAGTTACGCCCACATATGCAGTGATAGAATGTAATGGAGTAGGGTATGATGTAAACGTTACTCTCATTGACTTTCCAAATATTGAAGAAGGGAAGGAATGCAAGCTTTTTATACATGAGTCAATACGCGAAGACGCCCATGTGTTATTCGGTTTTTTAAGAAAAAGGTCAAGGGAATTGTTTCGCCTTCTTATAGGAGTAAGCGGTGTCGGACCCAATACGGGCAGGCTTATCCTTTCTTCCCTTACAGACGATCAGTTGGAATCAGCTATCGCTTCCGGAAATGATCATCAGCTTAAGGGAGTGAAAGGCATTGGAGGAAAGACAGCTCAGCGCATTATTGTTGACCTCAGGGATAAAATAAAAGTAGAGTCGGAATCGTTACTTACAAGTATGCCGGCAAGTGAATCTTTTGATGATTCCATGGCTGCTCTCGTGATGCTCGGGTTCACGGCTCAACAGAGCCAGAAAGTTCTCAGGAAACTTTTTTCTTCGGATCCTACGCTGACTACGGAACGTGCCATTAAGCAGGCTCTTACAATGCTCTGATGCGGTTGAAACGTATAAACGACAAAAAGAAATATCTTCTTGTTGCAGTGTTTTTTTCGACACTGCTATTGTCGTTTGTCGCCAATTCTCAGAAAACAGTTCGCAAAACGGTGCCGGATGTTGCCGATTCCAATCCACTAAAATCAGGTGAATATCCGGCAGATTTACGCACTCCGTCCAATATCACAACAGAAGCGGTCTATGATCCGGAGACAGGAATGTTTGTTGTTCATACCAGACTTGGAGACAAGGATATAACCACCCCCTTTTTGTTGACTCCGCAGGAATATTCGAATTTGATGATGCGTCAAGACATGTTCGGATATTTCAAGCAGCGCAATTCTGAAAGTTACGAAAAAAAAGACAAACAGCCTTTCAACATTTTCGATATGAATTTTTCACTCGGTCCACTTGAAAAAGTGTTTGGACCGGGTGGTGTGCGTCTATCAACTCAAGGCTCTTTACAGCTTTCCATGGGGATAAAGAGCAACAAAACAGATAACCCTTCCCTCTCTCTCAAAAACAGGCGTAAAACGTATTTTGATTTTGATCAGAAGATACAGGCAACCATCAATGCATCGGTCGGTGACAAGTTAAAGTTCAATATGACTTATAACACGGATGCTACATTCGATTTTGATTCTAAGAATCTCAAGTTGAATTACGAAGGTAAGGAAGACGAAATTATCAAGAGCATCGAAGCCGGTAATGTCAGCATGACCACCGGGTCGAGTCTTATTCGTGGTGGGACAGCATTGTTTGGATTGAAAACTAAATTACAGTTTGGAAAATTGACATTGACAGGACTCGTTTCGCAACAAAATTCCGAGTCCCAAACTGTTTCAACATCCGGAGGCGTTCAAGCAACAAAGTTTAGCTTCAAGGCTGACAAGTATGATGCTAACCGACATTTTTTTCTTGCACAGTATTTTTATGACAATTATGATCAGTTTGCATCGCGTCTTCCTCATGTGTCTTCCGGCATAAAGATTACCAGGATTGAGGTGTGGATCACCAATAAGAACGGGAATTATAATGAATCACGCAATTTTGTGGGATTTATGGATCTTGCTGAGAACCGTAGGCTTGCAAACAATTATTGGCAACCTGATTTATCTTTCAATAACCCATCGAACCAGAGCAACAATCTTCTTGCCGTTGTGAAAGGAAACTATCCTGATGCCAGAAATATCAATATGGTAACTCAAGCTTTGGATCCATTGAGGGCATATGGCATTGAAGGTGGTAAGGATTTTGAGAAAGTGGAAAGTGCACGGCTACTTAAATCAAGTGAATATACTCTGAATGATGATCTTGGGTACATATCGCTGAAGTCGGCGCTTACAACAGACGAAGTGCTTGCGGTTGCTTATGAATATACGTATCAGGGAAAAGTGTATCAGGTAGGTGAGTTTTCTTCCGATATTACAAATACATCTGACTGTCTATATCTGAAAATGCTCAGAAGCACAACGGTTTCCCCTCGTCTTCCGATGTGGAGACTCATGATGAAGAACGTGTATTCACTTGGCGCTTATCAACTACAGAGTAAAAATTTCAAACTTAATATAAAATTCCTTAGCGATACCACAGGAACGGAGATCAATTATTTGCCTGTAGGATCAATAGCTAATCAACCGCTTTTACAGGTTATGAATCTTGACCGTATAGACTCTAATCAGGAGTCTAATTCTGACGGTTTTTTCGATTACATAGAAGGCTACACGGTTCAATCTTCCTCGGGTAAGATTATTTTCCCGGTCGCGGAACCATTCGGTGCGCATCTCGAAAGGAAAATAGGTAATCCTGCAATCGCTTCTCAGTATGTGTATAAAGAGCTTTATGACTCTACGCTTGTTGTGGCGCAGCAATTTGCCGACAAGAATAAGTATTCACTCGTTGGCGAGTATCAGGCATCAAATGGGGCACAGATACGGTTGAATGCGATGAATGTGCCGAGAGGATCCGTTGTGGTTATGGCGGGTGGTGTAGTATTGACTGAGAATAGTGACTATACTGTGGATTACTCTATGGGTATTGTCACAATAACGAATCAAAGTATAATAGATTCCGGAACAAATGTAAGCGTCACACTCGAGAATCAGTCAATGTTTTCCATGCAAAGGAAAACACTGCTTGGTCTTGATGCCCAATATCGGTTTAATAAAGATTTTACACTTGGTGGAACCCTGCTCCATTTTTCAGAAAAGGCATTAACGGAGAAGGTTAATATCGGAGATGAGGTTATCAATAACACAATGTGGGGAGTGAACATGAGCTATAATAAGGAATTTATGTGGCTCACAAATCTTTTGAATAAGATTCCTACAGTTAATGCAACAGCTCCTTCCCGCATAAATCTGAGTGCGGAATTTGCTCAGCTCGTGCCGCATAAACAGAAAAGCGGCTCTAACAAAGGATCAAGTTATATAGATGATTTCGAAGCAACCCAGACGGGGATTGACCTCCGTTCTCCATATTCTTGGTTTCTTGCATCCACTCCCTACGATGGAGGAGCTGATGCATTATTTCCCGAAGCTAAACTTAGCAATAATACTGATTATGGGAAGAACAGGGCATTATTCGCATGGTATTATATAGACAGACTTTGGACACAGAAAAATTCGTCTATGGTACCGGGATATATGAAGAACGATCCAAGCATGTTGTCGAATCCGTATGTAAGGGAAGTTAAGATAGATGAAATCTTCCCTTATAGAGATCTTAATTACGGAGAAGCGAATTACATTCAGACACTCAATCTGTCGTTTTATCCACGTGAAAGGGGGCCTTATAACCTTGATGCAGACAGGATTGATGAACAAGGACGTTTGCTTCAGCCGGAAAAACGCTGGGGTGGTATCATGCGCAAGATGGATAATACCAATTTTGAGACTTCCAATGTTGAATATATACAGTTCTGGATGATGGATCCTTTTCTGGATCCAGACAATCCAAATACTGAAGGAGGAGACCTTTACTTTAACTTCGGCGAGATTAGCGAAGATATCCTTAAAGACGGGATGAAAAGCTATGAGAACGGTTTGCCAATTGATGGAAATAATGAGTTTATAGCTGAGACGGTATGGGGTAAGGTGTCGCGCCAAAATTCACTTACTTATGCATTCGAGAATGCTCCCGATGCGCGCCTTCTGCAGGATGTCGGTCTTGACGGACTTAAAAATGACGAAGAGTTTTCTTTCCCGTCATATCGTGAATACCTTGACAAATTGCGTGCAAAATTATCGCCTGCGAGAATTGCCGAGATGCAGGAAGATCCGTTTTCTGCAATGAATGACCCGGCAGGTGACAATTATCATTTCTTCCGCTCTCCTTATTATGACGAGCAGCATGCCGATATATTGGAGAGATATAAACGTTACAATGGGGTAGAAGGCAACTCCCTTTCGCCTGATCAGTCTGATAATCCGCAGTATCAGTCAGCACGTGCAGTGCCTGATGTGGAAGATATAAATCAGGACAATACACTGAACGAATATGAAAGATATTTTCAATACAGGGTATCTATACGTCCGGAAGATCTTGAGGTTGGCAAGAATTATGTCACGGATAAGGTTGAACGCAGGGTCAATACGCCTGCCGGTCCTCAGCAGGCCGTATGGTATCAGTTTAAAATTCCGTTAAGTGCTCCCGAAAAAGTTGTGGGTGGCATTTCTGATTTTTCGACAGTGAGGTTTGCAAGAATGTTCATGACCGGATTCAAGGAAACAACTCATCTTCGTTTTGCGACCCTTGAACTTGTAAGGGGAGAGTGGCGTGATTACGGATTCAATCTAAACAGCAGGAATGATTCTCCGGCAGAGGGTGATATAGATATGACTGTTGTAAATATTGAAGAAAATTCGGCGCGTACACCTGTAAATTATGTTCTTCCCCCGGGTGTTGACCGCATCCAGGATCCGGGACAGTCTCAAGCTACCCAGCTGAATGAACAATCGCTTTCAATAACGGTCACCGGACTTCAACCCGGTGATGCACGCGGTGTCTATAAAAACACTCAGCTTGACATGCGTATTTACAAGCGTCTGCAAATGTGGGTTCATGCAGAAGCCCTTATAGACAACGCGACATCGTTGCGTAACGGTGACTTGTCAATCTTCATAAGACTCGGTTCTGATGTCAAGAATAATTATTATGAATATGAGATTCCATTGGAGCTCACACCTCCGGGAAATTATAATAATTTCAATTCTGCAGACCGTGCCCGTGTGTGGCCTCTTGCAAATTATCTTAATATTCCTCTTGATGTTTTCACTACTTTAAAGACATCGAGAAACAGGGACAAGAGTGCAAATGTGGAAGGAGTCGGGTATACGGTAGTATATACAGGACATGATCCTGACAATGTACAGAACACGGTTGCCGTGCTTGGAAATCCAAGCCTGAGTGATGTGAGGGTTATGTTGATAGGTATCCGTAACAGGTCCAATAGCGTCAAGGATGGAAATGTATGGGTGAATGAATTGAAAGTGACCGATTTTAATGAATCAGGTGGATGGGCGGCTAATGCCAATGTAAATATTGCAATGAGTGATCTGGCTATGGTAAATTTGGCGGCACATAAAGAGACGGCAGGTTTCGGCAGTGTAGACCAGCCTCTGAAATCACGCCGTATGGAAGACTATGAGCAGTATAATGTGGCTGTTCAGGGAGATCTCGGCAAATTCCTTCCTGAAAAAGCAAAATTGTCGGCTCCAATATATTTCTCAAAATCGCAAGAGACCGTGACACCGAAGTATAATCCTCTTGATCAGGATATATTGCTTAAGGAAGCTCTTGATGCAGTCCAGAATAAACAAGAAAAAGATTCTATAAAGAATTATGCAATTACAAAGAAAAGCGTAGAGAGTTTTTCTATTTCCAATTTTAAATTCAATGTCCAGAGCAAGAATCCGATGCCGTGGGATCCTGCTAATTTCACATTGTCTTTTTCGTATAATAAGCAGAAAAATGTAGACCCTACCACAGAATATGAGAACACCAATGATTATAGAGGCAGTTTTCAGTATTCTTATTCACCTTATATAAAACCATTAAAACCGTTATCATGGATTAAGGGAAAAAGCCGCACGGCTAAGTTTTTCCGTGATTGGGAAGTCAACTGGTTATTTAACAATCTTACTTTCTATACCGGTATGCATCGTTATTATTACGAGCAGCAAACAAGAAGCGAGGTGGATGTTGATTTCCAGCTGCCGGTCCAGGTTAGCAAGAATTTCGTGTGGGATCGCCAGTTCAGCTTGACATGGAACCTTATAAAATCGTTAAGCCTCACCTTTGCAAGCAACACGACTGCAAGAATTGAGGAAACGGTAGGAGCTGTAAACCGGAGGCTCTTTGCCGATAAATATCAACAATGGAAAGACACGGTGCTGTCTTCAATACGCCATATGGGAACTCCATGGAATTACAACCAGACATTTACAGGAACATATCGCGCGCCATTCAATCGCATACCGGCATTGGATTATCTGTCGGGTTCGGTTACCTATAATTCTGTTTACAGATGGGATAAGGGTGCTACCGTTGATGGGTTGTATCTTGGCAATACAATCCAGAACCAGACAACCTGGAATGCAGATGCCCGTTTGAATTTTGAGACACTCTTCAATAAATCCAAATATCTTCAGAAAATAAATAAACGTTTCTCCTCTTCTTCAAGTGCCCGAAACAGTAATGCCCGCACTAAATCGGGGACTCGTCAGCGTGAAAAGAAATTTGAAAGGGCGTTTACATTGTCTCCCGACACCAGCACGATAGTAAAGCATAATCTAAGAACCAAAAAAATCCGTTTTGCAGCTGTTGCCAATGGTCAGCCCAAAAAACTGAATTATAAGGTTATTGATGATAATACTTTGGAGATTCTTGACAGGGGATCGCAGACTGTTAAAATAACTATCCGCGAGAATAATAGAGAAAAGAAGAATTTTGGAACAGAATTGGCAGAGTATGGTCTACGTTTCCTTATGATGCCACGTTCCATGTCATTCCGTTGGCGTAGCGGACATTCCATGAATCTCCCATTGTTTTCACCGAACGTAGGGAATGTGTTCGGTCAGTCTCTTTCCCATGGTCCTATGTCTCCCGGACTTGATTTCGCTTTCGGTTTTTATGGCAAGGATTATGTTGAGAAGGCACTTGACAGGGATTGGTTGATTACAAGTTCGGATCAGGTATCTCCTGCACTTTGGACCAATAGTCGAGAGTTTAATTTTGAATTAAATCTTGAACCGGTTAAAGGTCTTAAGATTCTTCTGACATCAAACCTGACAGATTCAAGGACAGAGCAGATGCAGTTTATGTATGCAGGTATGCCTACATCATATTCCGGTTCATATATGCGCACGCATATTGCAATAATGTCTGCAATGAGAAATTCGAAGGCAGAAGACGGATATAATTCAGAATCATTCAACCGTTTCCTGTCATATATACCTCAAATCGCCCAAAGGGTGGAAGCTTCATATAATGGCACCGCTTATCCTTCCACCGGTTTCCTTGAAGGCTCTCCATTGGCAGGCATAGCTTATAACGTTGAAAATGGAGGTGTCAGCGCGACCAGTTCTGATGTGCTCATTCCAGCTTTTCTTGCCGCCTATAGCGGAAGCAACCCGGATAAGGTCAGCTTACGTCATTTCGAGGGGTTGAATGCAATGCGACCTAACTGGCGTGTTACTTATGACGGACTTATAAAACTTGGCAACCTCCAGAAGTGGTTTAAGGCATTTACTTTAACTCATGCATATCAGTGTACTTATTCAATAGGTTCTTATTCAAGCTTCATGAACTGGGTTAGTGTTGGTGAGGACCGTGGATTCATATTGAATGAGCAGACCGGAATGCCAATACCTTCGTCTCCTTTCAATATTACTTCTGTTGCAATAACAGAGAAATTCGCACCTCTTTTTGGGGTGAAAGTTACGTTGTTTAATGACATGACGCTTAACGCAGAGTATAGGGACTCACGCACCTTGAATCTTAATACTTCGGCAGGACAGGTTGTTGAGACTATAAGCAAACAGTTGTCGGTGGGTGCCGGGTATAAAATTGCAAATTTTAATAAAATTCTTAAAATAGGTAGTCGTCAAGGTGGCGTGTCAAATGACCTTTCTGTTAATCTTGATCTTGCGTTGTCTAATAACCAATCGTTAATCCGCAGGATTGAGACTGCCTTTACGCAAGCTACCAACGGAACAAGGACTTTCTCTGTGAATTTCATGGCAAGCTATATTCTCAGCAAGCGGATTACCCTGTCTGCGTTTTTTGATCATCAGGTTAATACTCCGCTTGTGTCAAGTTCTTCATATCCGACTTCCAATTCTAATTATGGGATTGCAGTCAATGTTTCTCTTGCGCGATAAATCGCATTAATAAATGCATGCTTAATTGTACAGTATGGACTGGATAGAAAGTATATTGTTTGAGCACTCAGCAGTGCAGGCTGTTATTGTGATATCTGTAATAATAGCCGTAGGTCTTGGATTAGGGAAAATACATGTCTGTGGGATTTCCTTAGGGGTGACATGGGTGTTTTTTGCCGGTATCCTTGCCGGATATCTCGGGTTTTCCATAGATCCGGATATGTTGAATTTTGCTCAGAGTTTCGGATTGATTCTATTTATATATGAGTTGGGTCTTAAAGTTGGTCCTGGTTTTTTTAGCTCTTTCCGGCAAGGAGGTGTAAAACTCAACTTTTTGGGATTGGCTACAGTTTTGTTAGGAACGGGTAGCGCTATAGGGCTTGCTTACATATTCAGTGTGCCAATGTCAGATATGACAGGTATATTGAGTGGCGCCACCACTAATACTCCTGCACTTGGAGCTGCACAGCAGGCTCTCCAGCAACTTGGGATTTCTGCTAATGGCGCTGCTTTAAGTTGTGCCGTTACGTATCCTCTTGGAGTTGTAGGGGTGATTTTAGCTATCATATTGGTTCGTAAGTTTTTGGTCCGTGAATCTGACATAGTTATAAATTCATCGGATGAAGATCATAATACTTTTATTTCAACATTTCAAGTTAAGAATCCAGCTGTATTTGGCAAGAGTATTAAGGAAATCGCCGCCATAACACCTGTCAAATTTATTATTTCCAGATTATGGCGTGACGGGGAGGTGAGTATTCCTACTTCTGACATGAAAGTTGCGGAGAACGATCGTTTGATGGCTATAACAAGTGAGACTGATCTCGATGCATTGACAGTATTGTTTGGTGAACATGAAAGCCAGGACTGGAATACAGGGGATATTGACTGGAATAAAATTGACAGTTCCTTGACATCGAAGGTACTTATTATAAGTAAACCTGAACTTAATGGAAAGAAACTCGGCTCACTTCGCCTTCGTAATAATTACGGTATCAACATAACTCGGGTGAGCCGCAGTGGGGTGCGTCTTTTGGCCACCCCAAGTCTTGTGCTTCAACTTGGAGACCGTCTCACGGTTGTTGGCAAGGAGAATCAAATAGATATGGTTGCACAGGTTGTCGGCAATACTGCCAATAAACTTAAAGATCCTAATCTTGCCGTTATTTTTGTGGGGATGGTATTGGGATTGTTGCTGGGGTCAATTCCTATAGTAATACCCGGTATATCGGTTCCGGTAAAGCTCGGTCTTGCCGGTGGTCCGATAATAGTGGGTATATTGATGGGACGTTTTGGTCCTCGCTTCCAAATGGTGACATATACTACAAGAAGCGCAAACCTAATGCTTAGGGGTATCGGCTTGTCTTTGTTCCTTGCTTGCCTTGGTCTTGATTCCGGAGTGCATTTTCTTGATACTATAATGAAGGGTGATGGCTTGTTATGGATAGGGTTAGGGTTGATTGTAACAGTCATTCCCGTGATAATAATGGCGATTGTTTCTTTGCGCATATCGAAGCTTGATTTCGGTTCAACATGCGGGATGCTATGTGGGGCAATGGCTAATCCGATGGCGCTTAATTACGCTAATGATACTATACCCGGTGATACTCCGGCAGTAAGTTACGCTACTGTTTATCCGATCGCAATGTTTTCACGTGTTGTTATTGCCCAGTTGCTAATTTTAGTATTTATGTGATAATTAGAGTTTTTGCGTTTGCAAAAAAATGGGGGAGCACGTTAGTTTGTAATGTGCTCCCCCATTTTTTGATTAAAGTATTCTAAAAGAATTTTGTAATTGAGTTATCGTAGTTGAATACAAAAGCTTTGCCGGATAAATTAGAAAGAGAATACATCACTTTCCCATCAGATGTGATAAACAATACTGAATTGTCATCGCTCTTTCCGGAATACACTTTTGCACCGGATTTAAGGGACCATATGTTTCCATCGTTGGTAATGACTACCGTCTCGGATGGATTGTTTGTCACTTTATATGTCCCTGCTTTGGGAATATTCACAAGTTTTTCATCCGCTACAACGTTTTGCATAACCATACCTCTAACGCCTTGTGTATATTCCACGACATACCAACCGGATTTATTCTCCTTAACGGCGAATGCCATTCCGTAGCGTAGCATTATTGGCTCGTCATTCTGATTTACAGCCGCGTATTCATCTTTTGCAATGGTTGTTTCGAATACTTTTGTATCTTTACCTATTACAATATTGTTATCGGCATATGCGTAGGTTTGTGCGCATAGTGTGGTCAATGTCAGGATTAAAAACTTGTTCATATTCATTATTTTAAATGGAGAAGTTCAAAAATCTTATCAGCAGCTTGTGATAATCCGTCAATGTCCTTCCCTCCAGCTTGAGCGAAGAATGGTTGACCACCGCCGCCGCCTTTGATACATTTGGCTGCTTCACGAACTATTTGACCAGCATTAAATCCTTCTTTTACAAGATCGTCTGATAGGGCTACAGTCAATAGCGGTTTGCCTTCGCAGAACGTGGCTGCGACAAATGCCATGTGTTCAGGACACTCACGTCTTATGTTGAACGCAACATTCTTGACAGCATCAGGAATGCGCATGCCACCAAGTGAGGCAAGTTTGATTCCGTTCACTTCTTTTGCAGATGTAATTACTTCTTTACTGAGCAACGCAATCCGTTCGTTCATAAACTCTTCAACCTGATGCTTAAGGTCTGCATTCTCACCTATGGCTCTTTTTACGGCAGTCTTGATATCGGCAGAACCTCCAAGAAGCATTGTTACTTCTTTCATAATGTCTTGTATGCCGTCCATCATCTGCTCGACACCGGATCCGGTCACCGCTTCGATCCTACGTATTCCTGCTGCTATTGAACTTTCTGACAATATCCTCAACATTCCGATATTGCCTGTATTTGCAACGTGTGTGCCACCGCATAGCTCCACGGAAGAGCCGTATTTGACAACACGCACTTTGTCTCCATATTTTTCACCGAAGAGTGCCATCGCACCCATTTCGCGGGCTTCTTCTATTGGAAGTTCGCGACATTCCTCAAGGCTCATTGCCTTACGGATGCGAGAGTTTACAAGGTGTTCAACTTTGCGAAGTTCTTCCGGTGATACCTTTTGGAAGTGAGAGAAGTCGAAGCGTAGGATTTCCGGAGAAACAAAAGAACCTTTCTGTTCCACATGAGTGCCCAAAACTTCACGGAGAGCTTCATGCAACAGGTGTGTTGCCGAGTGATTGGCAGAAGTGGCAGATCTTGCATCCGTGTCAATTCTTGCAATCATTTCAACGGTCGGATCTTCCGGTATTTCATAAGATAAGTGAATGCCGACGTTGTTCTCCCTTTTTGTGTCAAAAATACTGATTGTTTTACCTTGTGGGGTAATAATGACACCTTTGTCTCCAACTTGACCACCCATTTCTGCATAAAATGGCGTTTTAGAGAGTATTATCTGGTAATATTCCTTGCCTTTCTGCTTAACTTTACGATAACGCAAGATTCGGGTTGGAGTTTCAGTTAGGTCATATCCTACAAATTCTTCTTCGCCGGGTGCTACTTCAACCCAATCGGTGGCTTCGACAGCTGCGGCATTGCGTGCGCGATCTTTCTGTTTTTTCATTTCCTTGTCAAAGCCTTCCCTGTCAAGTTTCATGTTTTGTTCGCGCAGTATCAACTCCGTAAGGTCAAGAGGGAATCCATACGTGTCGTAAAGTACGAAAGCATCTTCTCCCGAAAGGTTGTCGCTTCCTGAATCTTTTGCTTTTTTTATAAAAGAGTCAAGCAGGCGGATGCCATTATCAAGAGTGCGAAGGAAAGAATCTTCCTCCTCTTTAATTACTTTCTTGATAAGTTCTTTCTGTGCCGGCAATTCAGGATATGCTTCGCCCATCTGATCAACCAAGGTTTCTACAAGTTTATAAAGGAAAGCCTCTTTTTGATCAAGGAATGTATAGACATATCTGACTGCACGACGCAAAATACGTCGTATCACATATCCAGCTTTTGCATTTGAAGGCAATTGAGAATCTGCAATTGAGAAGGCGATGGTGCGCACATGATCGGCGGCAACACGCATGGCAACATCTATTTGTGTGTCGACACCATATTTTTTTCCTGACAGTTCGGAAATCTTGCTGATGAGCGGAGTGAAAACATCAGTGTCGTAATTTGATTTTTTACCTTGCAATGCCATGCAAAGACGTTCGAATCCCATGCCGGTGTCAATGACTTTGGCAGGTAGAGGCTCCAGATGTCCGTCTGCCTTACGGTTGTATTGCATAAATACGAGGTTCCATATCTCAATAACCAAAGGATTGTCTTTGTTTACGAGTGTGGCGCCGTTGATGGCGGCACGGTCTTCATCGCTACGGAGGTCTATATGAATTTCCGAACATGGACCGCAAGGACCTGTTTCTCCCATTTCCCAGAAATTATCATGCCTGTTTCCGTTGATAATGTGAGATAGGGGAAGATGTTTCTCCCAATATCCTGCAGCTTCATTATCTCTTTCAAGACCTTCAGGGGCATAACCTTCAAATACGGTGGCATATAGCCTTGAAGGGTCAAGTTTGACAACTTCGGTGAGATAT
This sequence comes from uncultured Bacteroidales bacterium, assembly GCA_949123685.1. The sequence continues at coordinate 25,605 of CASBHZ010000020.1, forward strand.
TCCCACGCCCAATCGATAGCCTCTTTTTTGAAATAGTCTCCAAAACTCCAGTTTCCGAGCATTTCAAACATTGTATGGTGATATGTGTCGTGTCCTACCTCCTCAAGGTCGTTATGTTTGCCTGACACGCGGAGACATTTCTGAGAGTCTGTCACGCGTTTTGCATCTGCCGGACGGTTTCCAAGAATAATGTCTTTAAACTGATTCATACCAGCATTTGTAAACATAAGTGTGGGATCATCTTTGATCACCATTGGGGCTGAGGGCACGATCTTGTGTCCTTTTTCTTCGAAAAATTTCTTGAAGGATTCTCTGATTTCCTTGGATGTCAACATCGTCGTATATTTTTATGATTGCAAAATTAACCATAATTTACTATTTTTGCAATTCAAAGTTATCTGATTTAATGCATGAAGCGACCAATCTATTACATATATAATCCCGAAACCGATAATTTTGAGCGAGTGTTTCCGTCCTTTAAAGCCAGGCTTTTAAGGATATTGCGTGTCGCGGGATTGTCTGTGCTGATTGGAACCGGCGTTTATCTTATGATTTTTTATGCCTTGGATGCGCCAACAGAAAAAAATTTGAGAAAAGAGAATGCGTTGCTTAAAAGCCAGTACAATATCCTTAACAGACGGCTTGACAATTCCCTTAAGGTCATGGCAAATATACAGAATCGTGATGATAATTTCTATAGGGTCATGATGCAAATGGATCCGGTAGGTTATGGTCAACGGTTGGCAGGTCTGGATAACGAGAAACGGTACCGGGAATTACAGAATATACCTGATGCCGGCTTGGTGAAACTTCTAACTCAACGCTTGGATCTTTTTGAGCGTCAGCTATATGCTCAATCATTATCTTTTGATCAATTAAGAGCTACTGCATCTAAACAGAAAGATAAGCTTGCCCATATTCCGTCAGTGATTCCTATTAATATCAAGGATTTTACGATGTCATCGGGTTATGGTGTCAGACGGGATCCAATATATGGGAGTTCAAAATTTCATACCGGACTTGATTTCGCAGCTAAGACCGGTACTCCCGTATTTGCAACTGCAGATGGTAAGGTGACGGAGGCAGGTCGTCAGAGCGGATATGGTAATTGTATTGACATATCTCATGGATATCATTATGTAACGCGCTATGCTCATCTGAGTGAAGTTCTCGTAAAAGTGGGACAGGAGGTTAAAAGAGGTGAGATGATAGGTAAAGTTGGCTCAACTGGTAAATCTACAGGTTCACATTTGCATTATGAAGTGCGCTTTAAAGATGAGCCACAGAATCCTGTAAATTATTATTTCATGGATTTAACTCCTGAAGAATATGCCGAAATGGTTCAATTGGCAGAGAATGCAGGTCATGTGATGGACTGATTCATGTCCCAAACTTAACTTAATATGGAGGAGTTGGATAAAAAGTATTATAAAATTAAAGATGTCTCCGAATTGTTGGGGGTTTCAGCATCTACATTAAGATATTGGGAGCAGGAATTTCCTGAATGTAAACCGAGAAGGAGCGCTACAAACATCAGGTATTATAAGGCTCAGGATATCGAGACTTTGAAGATAATTCATTATTTGCTTAAGATCAAAGGGCTGAAGATAGATGCAGCCAAAGAACAATTGAAAGCAAACCGGACAAATGTTTCAAACAGGGTTAAGATTATAGATTCTCTCATTGAAACCCGCAATCAGCTTGAGGATATGCTTCGTGCACTTAATAAACGTCGGTGAATAGGATAGACATAATTAAAATAGGGCGGCAACATATGTTGCCGCCCTATTTTAATTATGTCTATCCATTCTATACAAAGAACAAGATTACCAACTGAGCTGCGATAACCCGCATGAACATTGTGAGAGGGTAGACGGTTGAGTAGGCTACAGCCGGAGCGTCGTTGTTAGCAACCTTATTGGCATAAGCCAATGCCGGAGGATCTGTGTAACCGCCACTCATCATACCCACTATATAGAAATAGTTGAGTTTATATTTAGCCCTTGCTATAATTCCTATGACAATAAGGGGGATGACAGTTATTATGAATCCATATGCGACCCATAAAGCACCCTGCGCATTGAAAACGGTTGCAAAAAAGTCTTTACCCGCTGCAATTCCTACTGACGCAAGGAAGAGGCATATACCCATTTCACGAAGTAGGAGATTTGCAGATGAATTGGTATAAGTGACGAGATGGAACTTATGTCCATATGCACCGATTAAAATTGCAACTACTAATGGACCACCCGCAAGACCAAGTTTCATCGGGACGGACATACCCGGGAACTGCAATGGAATGCTACCTACCAATATTCCAAGGAAAATTCCGATGAACATTGTTATGAGATTCGGCTCGTTTAACCGTTTCATGGAGTTGCCAAGTTTGTTGGCAAGATTGTTTATGTCGTCAAGTTTACCGACAACAGTGAGTCTGTCGCCAATCTGCAGACGAAGGTTAGGACCTGCAACAAGATCTACACCGGCGCGGTTGACGCGAGTCACATTAAGGTTATATGCGGAATGGAGACGCATGGAGCCAAGTTTGGTTCCATTATATTCTGTTTTTGTGACGAGTATCCTTCGTGACACCACAGGTCCTTTCTCACGTTCCCATTTCTTTTCAATTACGGGACCCATAAAACGAGTGAACAATTCTTCGTCTTTTTGAGAGCACACCACAAGGCATATGTCATTGTAGTTTATTTCATCGTCTGATTTTGGTATTATTATTGTTCCATCCGGTTTTTCAATTCGCGATACGACATAATCACAAGAGATCAATGTGTGTAATTTTTTCATTGACAGCCCGTCAACCATCTTGTTGGTGACACGCAAAGACAGGATGTGAGGTGCAAGCATCGAACTTCTCTCATCGTTCTCTATCTCTTTTATTTCAGAGGCTGTATCAATCTTGAAGAATTTCCTAATCAATATCATTGTAATGATAATTCCGACAACACCAAGAGGATATGCCGCAGCATAACCCATAGACATCTGTTGGCTTACATCATAGCCTTCTGCGTTGACTTGTAAATATGTCTGTTGTGCCGCTCCAAGTCCAGGGGTATTCGTAACTGCACCGCTCATTATGCCTACGAGTTGAGAAATGGATGTCTCACCTTCCGATCCACCTTGGATGAAATATATGGCGAGCATAATTGCCACGTTAAGAACAATGCCGGTAACAGCGAGCGCATTCATTTTAACACCACCCTCCTTGAAAGATGAAAAGAATCCGGGACCAACCTGCATACCTATGGAGAATATAAATAGAATCAATCCAAATTCCCGTAGAAAATGTAGCACATCGTTATCTGCTTGATATCCGAAGTGTCCCATTATAATTCCTACGAATAAAACGAATGTAACTCCAAGGGAGATTCCGAAAATTTTTATTTTGCCAAGGTATATACCGGCAAAAATCACAAAAGAATAAAGCAAGATCGTGCTTGCAAGTGAATCGTTAAAAGGTCTTACAAGGTCTATAAGCCAGTCCATAATTAAAAAAGATAATGGAAAATGATAAAATTATCCTAAAAATACCTGAGAAACTCTCATTTTATGATAGAAGCGATTTAAACTTTTACGAAACCTTGAAGAATGTAAAAATCACTTCATAATTTACCACGATAATCTCGTAGTAAATCGTATTACAATGAATGAGATTGCAAAATTAGTTAAATTTTCCCAAACTCTACGAATTTTAACACATAGAAGTGATCGTTTACTTAAAAATGCCGATGTAAAGAATTATATTGACGCTTTACCGGTTCTTGGTATTTGTGTCAAAAGCCATCCTCAGGATGGCTTTTGACATATTGATAATCTTATTTTATTATAAGACCATTTATCCATTTAACAAGTTTGGGAGCAATAAGACCGGCTAAAAATGCTGAAACCCCTATTGCAAGTGTTCTACTGATTGGAAATATGCTAATTAACATAAAAACTCCAACAGCGATAAAGCCGTATATAATCAAGGATAAAAGAAAAGAAATTACATTTTTAATCATAGGTGTCAGTTATTTTTATTCAGTGAAAATGGCAATCTAATGATAATGGAGTTGTTTAAACAACTTCAATTTATGTCTTTACTTATTCTTTTTAGTTTCTCCATAACATTTAATGTTTTCTTCTCCTTTGTGACAAGAAAATGAGTCAGATGCATGGCAGGTGATGTCTCCTATACCTGATGATGATGCCTGAACATTCTTGGCAATCATGTTGCGGGCAAGAATGTCGCCTGTGCCTGTTGCTTTGTAGTAAGCATTATTTGCATTGCCTTCTATGCTAATGTCTCCCGTTCCGGATACAGAGGCACTCAAATTGTTAATTCCTGTCAGTTTTGATTTTATGTCGCCAGTGCCGGATATTGATAATTTCACATTGTCAGCATTGCCATTTACGGATATGTCACCGGTTCCCGTAATATTTACAATAAGTGTTTTTGCTGTAAATGTCGGCATGGATATATCTCCAGTTCCGGTGGTGGATAGGGTCAACAAATCTGCTTTTATAGGTCCTTGGAAACTAACATCTCCCGTGCCTGTAGTTATAACTTTTTGTAAGTCTTTTACGGTGGCATAAACTATAATGTCACATTTCTGGAATGGATTTCTGTCATAATCTTTGGATAAGGATATGGAGAGGTTGTTACCATCTTTTTTAAGCTGGCAATATGGCAGTATGTTGTCAGAGCCTTTTACAACAATTTTAGGTGTGCTTCCCTGTGTTATGACCAAGTCTGGAAGGCTATTGAGGCTTATTGATGTAATTGTTCCCATTTCATATGTTTTAGAAACAATTTTTCCGGATGGTTTAATGAATTTTTTGTTTGATCCATTTATGTTGCTGTTATATATGCAACCTGACAATCCGGTTAAAGCAACAGCAGCCATAGTCAGGAACACTATAGGTTTTGACAGTTTCATAATTCAATATTTTATGTTTTGGGGACCAGACATTATAGATTGTATGTCTGATCCCCGAATAAAGGTTGTGAGTCATGGCAGAAAGCCATGATTTTTAAAATTTTACCAAATGATCACACGTTCTGCCTCAGGACGGAACATCTCATCACCTTCAGTAATGCCGAAAGCTTCCAAGAATGGAGCTATATTGCGAAGCGATACATTGACACGGTTGATTCCCAAAGAGTGGGGGTCACCGGTTGTAAGCGATCTGATTTCTTCAGGACGTATATTGTTTGCCCAAAGGTTAGCATAGTTCATATAGAACACCTGCATTGGATCGAATCCCTCGATTTTAGCGTCTGATGAATTTATGTCAACACCTTTCTTTTTCTGAGAATCAAGGAAAGCTGTGCGCGCGATGCGCAGACCTCCTTGGTCGGCAATATTTTCACCGAGTGTATATGTTCCATTTGCTTTGAGACCCGGGAGAACTTCAATTTCATCGAATTGTTTTACGAGTCCTTTCGTCAATTCAGCAAATGCTTGTGCATCTTCCGGTGTCCACCAGTTCACCATATTTCCATTCGCATCGAAATTGCAACCTTGATCATCAAATCCGTGTGTCAGCTCATGACCTATTACCACACCTATGCCACCATAGTTCTCGGCATCGCTTGATGCGGGGTCATAAAATGGAGCCTGAAGAATGCCGGCAGGGAATACTATTTCATTATTCAGCGGATTATAGTAAGCATTGATAGTCTGAGGAGTCATGCCCCATTCTGTACGATCTACCGGTTTACCCCATTTTTCCAAATAGCGTTCTTGTGCCCATTTATTTGCGTTATGCACATTTTCCCAATATGAAAGCGCCGGATCAACCGTAAGTTTAGAATAATCTTTCCACTTGTCGGGATATCCGATTTTTACAGTGATTGCGTTGAGCTTCTTAAGTGCTTGAACCTTGGTGTCATCGCTCATCCAAGGAAGGTGTATGATATGCTTGCCGAGTGCGTTGCGAAGATTCTCTACAAGACCTTCCATATATATTTTTGAGCTTTCCGGGAAATATTGTTCAACGTAAAGTTTTCCAATACCTTCTCCCATTATGCTTTCAGTGGTTCCAAGAGCTTTTTTCCAACGGGGATGTTGTTTCTGGACACCGCTGAAAACTTTTTGAAATTCAAAAGAAGCATTGGCGAAGTCATCGCTAAGATAGGGTGATGCTGCGCTTACATATTCCCATAGATACAGGTCTTTTTTCTCCCGGTCAGTCAAAGACTGCATAAGTTTATTACCTTGAAGGACAGTGTTTGGATTGGTAACAATAATGGTTTCCGGAGATTGGATGCCCATAGTCTCAATAAAGAAGCGATCCCATGGGAAAGCGGGGTATTGCTCTTTCAACTGAGCAAACGAACGCGGGTTATACATTGCCGGAATATTGCGGCTCTGTTCCCTTGTCCATGTTGAATCTGCAATAAGGGTCTCGATCTTAAGTACGTTTTTAGCTATTCGTTTTGAATCTTTTTTTGAATATCCGGCAAGCTGCATATCTTTCTCAATGAGCTTTTCGTATGCTGCGCGCACTTCCTTGTTTCTCTTGTCGTTCAGAAGATAGTAGTCGCGGTCTCCCAATCCGAGGTTTGGAGCTGATACATACATTGCGTAAACACGGCTGTTTGCCAGATCCTCCATAGGACCAGCCCCAACAAGGGGGGAACTGTAATTTTTGTGCATCCAAAGGAAAAGGTCTTCCATACCTGCAGCCGGTGTATTTTCGATTTTGGCAAGATCCGCTTTTATAGGTTCTGCTCCAAGTTTATTGCGACGGATCGAATCCATTCCAGCTTCATAAAGTGTAGCGATTTTGAATGCGTCAGTTCCTTTTGCCGGGTTTGTAGCAGCGAGACCTGTAACAATGCGGCGAACGCGATTATTGCTTGAATCGTTTAGTATATTGAACTGGCCATAACGTGAATACTCGGCAGACAGGGGATGAGACTCTGTCCATTTTTTATTCACATGGTTATAGAAGTCTTTCTTTGGAGATATAGATTTGTCTATACCTTTTGCATCAAGACTTTTGAGATGTTCTTGAGCTACAGCTCCGGTGATAGCGGTTCCCAGGAGCGCACATGTTAAAATTGCTTTTAGTTTCATACTTTTCTCTGATATTAGTAATACTTCAGAAGTTTAGTAAGTTATCATCAACTGTTTAAGATGATCACTTGTTTATTATGGTTGAAATTTCAAATTTTTTATAATGCCATCAGCTTTTCTCTCAGTCTCAATCCATTCCTCTTCCGGGTTTGATGCAGATGTGATTCCTCCTCCGGCGAACATGCACCACTTTTCTTTGTCAAATCTAATGGAACGAAGGTTTACGTAAAAAGTGAAAAGGGAATTAGATTGGTATGGACCGCAAAAGCCCCCATAATATCCTCTTTCGAATTTTTCTAGACGTTTTATTCGATCCTTTGACTCCTGTTTAGGCAATCCGCATAGCGCAGGAGTAGGGGATAAGTCTTTTAAAAATGATAATATATCTGAAAATTGATCTGATGTTCTTATATTAAATGAGTTGTCATCCCTTATATGATCTTTTGATGACGGTATTGTTTGGATCTCGGTAAGAATATGTTCCACTTTTCCAGCCTTGCGGGTTTTGCGGGGTGAACATATCGTTTTAAATTTCCATTTTTCAAAACAATCAATTATGTAGCTCTCAACAATCTCTTGCTCCTTTATATTTTTCTTATCCCATTCTCCAATGCTTGCGGCGGGTCTTGTTCCGGCAAGTGCAACAGTGCTTAAAATTCCGTTCCGAGAATTGAGTAGCAATTCAGGAGATGCCCCAAGCCAAGCTCCGGAAACAGGTGTGTAATAAAGAAAAATAAAAGAGTCAGGAAAGTTTTTACACAGATTAAGAAAAGATTCGGGAGCGTCAATTGCTTGTTTTGAGTATATTACTTTTGCTGCAATGGTTTTTTTATCATGGTTTCCGTTTAGTTCTGAAATAATGGATTCAACTTCCGATCTATGTTCTTGTTTGGTTGTTGATCTTTTGGGAAAGTCGAATATATGTTTTACGGGATTGTCAGATTGTAACAGCTTATTAAGATCTGACCATTCTGCCATTACAAGAGATCCGATAGATATGGGGGCGTGTCCTGATATGTCAAATGGCGCGATTATAAAACCTTCGGACATATTTTCAGACATACATCCTTTGAAAATGTTTATTTTAGTTTCATATGGGAATCTATATGCACAAAAACTGTCGAACATATTACTCTTGAATTGCAACTGCTTCAAAATCATATAACTGGTCACCTGTGATACGCGCCCGAATGAAATCACCCGGCATCGCCTCGCTGCCCTTGACATAATAATTCATGTCCACTTCCGGGCTATCCCATTGAGACCGGCATATCCTTGTGTCTCCCTCAATTTCATCAACAAGCAGGAGAATCTCATTGTCTTGCATTTCTGCATTCTTTTCCTGATATACTTCTGCCTGTGCTTCCATCAGGAGGTCAAGCCTGCGTTGCTTTTCTTCTTCCGAAATGATATCTTCAAGATTCTTTGCAGCCCAAGTGTCATCTTCTTCAGAATATGCGAATGCCCCCATGCGGTCAAACTTTTGAGTGCGCACAAAATCAAGAAGTTCCAAAAATTCATTTTCACTCTCTCCCGGGAAACCGACCATAAGTGTAGTTCTTATTTTTATTCCCGGCACACGACGTCGCATTTCGGCGATAAGGTCAATTGTCTCTTGTTTTGTGATATGGCGGCGCATGTTGGTGAGAACCTTGTCGGAAACATGTTGCAATGCAATGTCAAGATATTTGCAAACATTCTCATTCCGTGCCATTACGTCCAAAATATCATAAGGGAAGTCGGAGGGATAGGCGTAGTGTAGCCTGATCCATTTGACACCCTCTATTTTAGCCATTCTGTCTATGAGCTCTGCAAGTTTATGACTTCCATATATGTCAGTCCCATAAGATGAAAGGTCTTGAGCGATAACATTAAACTCCTTGACACCTTTTGAAACTAAAGATTCTGTTTCTTCAAGAATCTCCTCTATTGGTCTGGATGTGTGGCGTCCGGTTATCAATGGAATGGCACAGAAGGCACAAAATCTATTGCATCCTTCCGATATCTTAAGATATGCAGAATGTGGCAGTGTAGTTAGCTTCCTTTCCCAGGATTTGGGTTTTGTTGCTTTTTTTATGTCCGGTAATGAATCTATAAACTTTCCCCAATCAAATTTGCCTAACATAATATCGACTTCAGGCATTTCATCCTTGAGTTCTTTTCCGTACCTTTGTGTAAGGCATCCCATTGCCACTATTTTACCAATTTCACCGGATTCTTTCAGTCTCGCGAGATCAAGCAACATTTCAATGGATTCCTCTTTGGCATCAGCTATGAACCCGCAAGTGTTGACTACAACGTATTCCCCCTGTGGCGTGTCAGGATCATGCATTACTTCATATCCTTTAACCTGCAATCTATGCAAGATGCGTTCAGAATCGATAAGATTCTTCGAACACCCCATTGTTATTATGTCAATCCTATTCTTGATCATAACCGGATTCGTTGTATGTTATTATATGTCAGATTTATATTGCGTCACCAAAAAGTGTTTGGACAAACTCTTTGGCGTGGAATATCTGAATGTCTTCCTTGCCTTCGCCCAAGCCTATATATTTAACAGGTATTTTAAACTGGTCGCTTATGCCTATCACAACTCCACCTTTTGATGTGCCGTCAAGTTTTGTTATGGCGAGATTGTTAACTTCTGTTGCCGCAACAAACTGGCGAGCCTGTTCGAATGCATTCTGTCCGGTAGAACCGTCAAGTACAAGCAGGATTTCTTGTGGAGCATCTGGGACAACACGCTTCATTACACTCTTGATTTTTGTAAGCTCATTCATGAGACCTACTTTGTTATGAAGGCGTCCTGCAGTGTCAATAATTACAACATCAGCACCTTGTGCCTTTGCAGAAGAAAGAGTGTCGAATGCCACGGCTGCCGGATCGCTACCCATCTTTTGTTTGATTACAGGGACACCGATACGTTCGCCCCATATGTCAAGCTGTTCAATTGCAGCAGCCCTGAAAGTGTCTGCCGCTCCCAATACAACTTTATTTCCTGCAGCCTTGTATTGGTATGCTAATTTGCCGATTGTTGTGGTTTTCCCGACTCCGTTCACGCCTACAACCATTATTACATATGGCATGTCGGAATGCGGCACATGAAAATCTTCAAGTTCGGATTGGTTTTCGGGTTTTTCGAGCATGTCGGATATCTCATCACATAACAATGCGCGAAGCTCATTGCTCCCAACATATTTGTCTCTTGCCACCCTGTCTTGAATCCTGTCAATTATTTTCAAGGTGGTGTCGACACCTACATCGCTGGTAATGAAAGCTTCTTCAAGAGCGTCGAGGACATCGTCGTCAACTTTGCTTTTCCCTGCTACTGCGCGGGTAATCTTATTCCATACGCCCTCTTTTGTTTTTTGGAGACCCTGGTCAAGAGTTTCTTTTTCTTTTTTAGAAAACAGTTTGTTAAAAAATCCCATAATACTCTATAATATCATGCGAATTTAGCAAAAAAAAACGACTTTAACAATGAAGTTGTTTAAACTAATTTAAGTTATATAAAAAATCTGAAGAATTGTAAACATTATGGCAATCTTTATGGGGACTTATAAGAATGCTATGGACAAGGCTATTAATAATGAAACTCTGCAGATATTTGTCTGCAGAGTTTCAAATATTGTTTCTATCCTTCCGGTGCCGGAGCGTATCCGTCCTCGAGTGCTATGTAATGTTGATAGGGATGGTCGCAGCCGGGGCATTTTTCCGGAGGTTCGTTGCCTACTACGGTGTAGCCACATACTAAGCATTTCCAGGTAACGGGCTTATCCCTCTTCCACATTGTTCCGCTTTCTATAAGTTCAAGCATGTGCTGGAATCTGTCATGGTGTATTTTTTCGGCACTTGCAATAGCTTCGAAATGAGTTGATATTTCGTCAAAACCTTCCTCCTTTGCCGTTTTTGCCGCTGCCATGTAAAATTCATACCCATTGACGCTTTCCTCTTTGATGGAAGTTTTAAGGTTTGCCTTTGTGTCTCCAAGGAAACCTGCGTCTGTGCTTGGACTTGCGATTACTTCAGTGTCTTCAAGCATTTTCAAGAATACTTTGGCATGATGCAGTTCGTTATCTGCAGTTTCGCGAAAGATCACGCCTACCGGGAAATATGATTCTTTGTCTGCGATACCGGCATAAAATGTATAACGTGCGAACGATTGTGATTCTGCAAGATATGAATTAACTACATTCATCTCAGTCTTTGTTCCTTTTATGCTCTTTTTTGTGCTCATAGTATAATAGATTTGATGTCGATACTTCTAAAATAACAAAACTATAAGTATGCCGGATGGCTTTTCAGGTATGTTTCTAAAACATGCTTGTGTCAATACTGATTTTGTTACTTTGTATAGTATATTAACATATATGCTTTGTAATGGTTCACAATCTTTGCCACAAACAAACCGTGCCCGATTGAAGTGATTCAGCAACATTGATTATCCTTTGGTTGGAAGATCCTCTAAATAATAAGTCTGTATCTCTTAATGAAGAAACATAAGGGGAATCAACAACAACATCTATATGCTTTATAGCTTCAGCGAGCTTGTTGTTTTTGAGAATGCTTTCCCATTTGAAGCCGGTGTATAGCCAGATGAGATGTCCGGAGGAATGTATGCGGTCGGCAAGGGATGTCACGAAATCAGGATTGTAAAGTGGGTCACCTCCTGTAAGTGTCACATCGAAGTCTTCCTCATCAACAATTTCCATTATCTCGTCTATGGTCATAGGTGTTCCGGATTGGAAATCCCAAGATTGCGGGTTGTGGCATCCGTTACAGTGATGCTCGCATCCTGCGAAATATATTGAAGTGCGAAATCCGGGGCCATCCACTGTGGTGCCCCGGATTATATTCAGTATATTAACGGTTTTATTCATGAACAATACGATCGTGAAGTTCTGCAAGTTTTCCAGAGTTCCATCTGTCCGTGGTGCCAACGAGATATCCTGTGATCCTCTGTATCGTTTCGAACTTTGTGCCGCATTTAGGGCAGTTGGACTCATTCGGAGATGCGTTTTCATAACCGCATCGGGGACAATGGTTGCGGTTGTGGTTTACGGATCCATACCCCATGTTGTATCGGTCAAGCAGGTCTACAATCTGCATTATGGATTCTTCATTATGGGTTGCGTCGCCATCAATTTCCACATAGAATATATGACCGCCGCCGGTCAATTCGTGATATGGAGCCTCTATTTTTGCCTTGTGGCGGGGAGAGCAATGATAATACACCGGTATATGGTTCGAATTGGTGTAATACTCCTTGTCTGTAACACCAGGGATGACTCCAAAAGTTTTTCTGTCTTTTTTTGTGAACTTGCCCGACAAGCCCTCGGCCGGAGTGGCGAGCACGGAATAATTGTGTCCGTAGGTTTCACAATATTCGTTGACCCTGCTTCTCATGTGCTTAACTATTCTTATGCCGAGAGCTTGAGCTTCATCGCTTTCTCCGTGGTGTTTCCCGACAAGCGCTATAAGACATTCTGCGAGTCCTATGAACCCAATGCCGAGCGTTCCCTGGTTGATTACCGATTCAATGGTGTCGTTTGGTCCGAGACGGTCAGCTCCGTTCCATAGCGCGCTCATGACGAGAGGGAACTGTTTGGCAAAGGCGGTTTTTTGGAAGTTGTAACGTTCGTTGAGCTGGAGAGCCGTTATGTCGAGTACTTCATCAAGTTTTTCAAAAAATCTGCCGATGCGCTCTTCTTTATCTTTTATGCCCATTAACTCTATGGCTATGCGGACAATGTTGATTGTGGAGAAGGAAATGTTGCCACGCCCGATAGACGTTTTGTCTCCATACCGGTTTTCAAATACCCGTGTGCGGCAACCCATGGTTGCCACTTCGTATTTGTATCTTTCGGGATCTTTTGCATCCCATTTTTCGTGTTGGTTGAATGTCGCGTCAAGATTGACGAAGTTTGGGAAAAACCGTCTTGCCGTTACTTTACATGCGAGGCGATAAAGATCATAGTTGGGATCTTCCGGCATATAGCTTACACCGCGTTTCTTTTTCCAAATCTGGATCGGGAAAATTGCAGTGGCTCCATTGCCGACACCCTCATAGGTGGAGTTCAATATTTCCCTGATGACGCATCTGCCTTCGGCTGATGTATCGGTTCCATAATTAATAGAGGAGAAAACCACTTGATTGCCACCACGCGAATGAATGGTATTCATATTGTGTATGAATGCTTCCATCGCCTGATGTACCCTTTCGACAGTTTTGTTGATTGCATGCTGAAGGAATCGCTCGTCTCCTTCAAGGTTTTCAAGATCACGCTTTAGAAAATCTTTAATCTCTCTATTATATAAATGATGCAGGTCGTGTCCGGCAAGTTGTTCGATATTCTTCACTTCTTCTATAAATGAACTTCTTACAAAAGGAGCTAAATAGAAATCGAAGGCGGGGATTGCTTGACCTCCGTGCATTTCATTTTGTGCAGTCTCTAAAGATATGCATCCGATAATGCTTGCTGTTTCTATGCGTTTTGCCGGGCGTGATTCCCCGTGTCCGGCTACAAATCCTCTTTTTAGGATTTTATCGAGCGGGTGCTGGACACATGTCAGGCTTTTTGTGGGGTAGTAGTCTTTGTCGTGGATATGCAGATAGTTGTTTTTTACGGCAGCCTTGACATCTTGGCTTAGCAAATAATCGTCAACGAATGGTTTTGTAGTCTCGCTTGCAAATTTCATCATCATGCCCGCCGGGGAATCGGTGTTCATGTTTGCATTTTCACGCGTGATATCATTATTCTTGGCTTCTATAATCTCCAAGAACATGTCACGTGTTTTTGCACGCCTTGCTATTGATCGTTGGTCGCGGTAGGCTATATATTTCTTAGCTACATCTTTCCTTGACGATTTCATCAATTCTATTTCTACGCGGTCTTGAATTTCCTCTACGGTCATCCTTTCCTTGCTGCCGATGCCGATTCTATCGGTTATTTTTTGCACTAATGCTTCGTCTTCACCGATTTCTGTTGTCAGCATTGCCTTCCTGATGGCGGCTTTTATTTTTTCTTCATTATAGCCAACAACTCTTCCGTCGCGCTTCTCAACTATCTGTATCATCTTTTTTATATTGATTCTATGAAGGTGTCACTTAGAAGTTGTTTAAAAATAAATGTGAATTTGGGGTCGCAATCTTGGCGCAGATT
>CASBHZ010000021.1 GCA_949123685.1 uncultured Bacteroidales bacterium
TACACAAGGAGACACACTCTTTCCCTACACGACGCTCTTCCGATCTATCAATACCAATAATTAATGAAAAAACTTATTTTATCAATTTGTCTTATGGCGATGCTACCTTTGGCAGCGCAGAAGAAGACGTTTACGGCAGCGTGCCTTAACGTTGACGGCCTTCCACCAAGTGTTAAGGCGGCAGGCGTAGTAGACGTAAAACTAAATCCGGAGGGGCCTCAAGAAACGGGGACGCTACAAATGAGTAAGCTGGTGGCTCAGAAAGGATGGGATTTTTTCGGAGTTTCCGAAAATTTCAATTATAACACTCAGCTGATGTCGGAAATCGGCAGCTATTATAACAGTGGCACATACAGAGGTGCGATTCCGACGAGTGTGACTAATGTCGTGCCCTATCTCAGTGGCAATAAATGGTTCGAAACGGACGGACTTAACCTTCTATGGCGTTCCAATATTAATGTCTCGGATGAGGAGTGGTACTTATGGAACAAACGTAACGGCATAACTACCGATGGCGCGGATCAGTTGATAGCCAAGGGATTCAGATATTATACGGTGCGTATTGGCGCCGGACTGGAGGTGGATGTTTACATACTCCATATGGACGCAGAGACCACGGAAGCTGATAATGCTGCCCGGGAAGTGCAGATGAACCAGCTTGTAGATATGATACTTGCAAGTGACAATAAGCGTCCTATAATTATAATGGGAGACACCAATTGTCGCTATACCCGCGATAACCTCAAGGGATTGATGTTCGACAGGATCAATGGAGACCCCCGTTTCGAGATGCATGACCCCTGGATAGATTTCTCACGTAAGGGCGTGATGCCTTCGATTGGAGATCCGGCAATCATGGTTCCGGGTCATTTCGATGGCACTAACCATGAGGCTTTTCAGACTGGAGAGGTTGTTGACAAGGTTTTCTATATAAATAATACGGATGCCCGCGGCGTGACACTGACTGCCAAGAGTTATCTGCAAGACACTGAATTTACATGGCCAGACGGGTCGGAAATTTCAGACCATTATCCCATTGTTATAGAATTTGAAATTGAGAATACCGGTGACGCGCTTTCCGGAGGTCAATATTATCTACGCAATGTCGGTACCGGTAAATATATAAATGGAGGAGGTTGGTGGGATACTCATGCCGTGATGTCGGAAACAGGCAAACTTTTCACGCTGACTCCTGTTTCTACCGGAGATTCTGATTTTATTCTGAGTTCCTCCTATGGTTATCCGGATCGTGATGACATGTATCTTGATAAAGATGAATCAATCAAACATGTGTGGACTTTTGAGAAAGTGGAAGGGGAATCATCTTGGTTCCTTACTTATGAGGATGGAGACACGAAGAAGGCTCTTGGTCTTGACGAAGATAGTTTTTATGTAAACGGCAAGGTGTTTGATAAGGGTAACTCTATGCAAAAATGGGAGCTGATATCATCGGACGCGATGATGGCAGATCTCCATGCGGCTTCCGAAAGTGAACCAAAGAATGCCACTTTCCTGTTTAAGGGTGCAAGCCTCGGAAAAGATAAGGATTCTGATATCTGGGCAAATTCATTCTCTAAAAAAGAGTCTGCCGTTAAATGGGAACATGCGGGAAGTGAGGGGGCTGATGCAAACACCATAGGCAGGGTGTATAATGACAAGGTTATTATAGGCAGCAGGACAGTATGGTCTATCGCCAAGACTGACGGAAATCTACCGAATGGATTGTATGAGGTTTCTTGTCAGATCTTCAGTGATAATAATGATGCCGAGTTAAAATTCAATGGCGTGTCAGTTGCTGTTCCTCGTGAAAACAATGGAGGAGTGACCACTGCCGCTGTTGCTGCAGGGAAATTTGCCAAAGGAGAGCATGTAGTTTCGGCACGTATTATTGTTTCTGATCATCAGATTAAAACAGAAATCGGTAAACTTGGTTCCAATAAAAGCCCTGGAGCGGTGTTTTTCGATAATTTCCGGTTGACATATTATGGTCCTACCGGTGATGATCTCGCGGCATTGAACCGTGTGAAGGCGGCTATCGATGATGCGAAAGCAAAGGCGGAAGCTTACGGTCTTGGCTCTTATAGCAATCGTTCCGTGGAAGATGCATATGAGAACCGCCTGATTACGGGAGATGGGACAAAAGAGGTGCATAATACTTATGTCGCGCTTGCCAAGGCGGCAGCAAAGCAGAATGCTATACCTGCCGATATGCGTTATGCAATACTCAATAATTCATTTGAGATGGGTGATGCCTCGGAATGGGATGTATCCAAAGTCTCCAACGCGCGGGTGGAAGCGACTGATGCCCCCGACGGACAATATATATTCAAGGCTGACGGAGGTGAACTTTCATATTCGCTTGAGGTGACCATGCCTGCTGGTATATATGAGCTCAAGGCGCATGTCTCTCCCGGTGCGGTGCTGAGGGCAGGCGATCGCGCAAGTGTCCCTGCAGAGGGTGCTGACGGAGAGTTTACGGAAATTTCCCTGAAATTTATTCTTCAGAATGGAACCACCACTATAGGTGTTAGGTCAGAGAGGGATTTCATGGCTGACAATTTTGTGCTCACCCGTCTTGGTGACCAACAGAATGCTGCATCATATGAACTTGTGATGTTGGCTATGAAAGACGCTACCGAAAGAGTGACTGCAATGGGAGCTCCGTATAGTGATAACTGGGATTTATCGGAATATCAGGCAATGATCGATAATCTTTCTATTGTAGGTGATGGCAATAGGGAGTTTAATGAAATATACGGTTTGCTTAGGGAGAAGGTCTTCAGTCAGCCCAAGACTGATGGAGTTAGCTTCACTAATGCAATCATCAATCCGAGTTTTGAGTTCGGTTCTACATTAGGTTGGGATGCAATATTCTCGGGAGATACCGGAGTTAAGGGAAATTCAGATGCCACATACACTATGCAAGGATGTGATGGTGCCTATCTTTTCAATACATGGCAAGAAGGGCGTGGAACGATTCTCTCTCAGACTATTCCCGAACTTCCGGCGGGGCATTACCGGTTGAGAGCCACTGTGGCGGGTGATCAAGGAAGTTATATATTCTTTGAAGTCAATGGTCAGCGGTCGGAGACAAAGCTTATAGAACGTGCCAAGGAGATAGGTGAGGTGAAAAGTTTTGAGTTTGATGTTGCGGAAAATACAGATGTGGTGACCATAACCATATCCGGCGCCAATTCCGATGGGTCATATGATGATTTCGGAGGCAATTGGTATAAGGTTGACAAATTCGAACTTACCAGGCATGGCGACACCAAGGTCTGCTTCTTCTATGACAGACTGCAGAGGGCAGTTAACCGCCTTAACCATATTGCAGCGGATCTTCCCGATAAGTATCGCCTTCAGTGGGATCCGAGTGATTATCGCGATTTGTATGAAAAACACATTGAGAGTAATCATGAGTCAGATCCCATGGAAGGAAGCAATGGAGTGGCTGAGATTAACGAGCTGTATGCCCGTTTCCGTTCTCTTGTTTATTCACAGACAGAGTCAGGTGCCGACATGAGTGGAGCAATTTCGAATCAGAGTTTTGAACTGGGCAATTTGTCTTTCTGGAATATAAACATGGAGTCGATGGCGGATGCCAAGGTGACCAAGGGTAATCTGGAAGATGTGTATAAAACGGAGGGACTTGACGGCGAGTATCTCTTCAACTCCTGGCTTAACAATAAGTCTGCTCCATTGTATCAGGTGTTGCCGGCAGTTCCTGCTGGTCGTTACCGTCTTACGGCGCAGGTGGCTTCTGACGCGGGCAATATGTTTTATCTTGCTGCAAACGGAACGTCAGGAAATATGCTGACTACATCCGGTAGCGGCGCGTTTGAAACAGCTATGGTGGAGTTTGAGGTTGAAGCGGATAATACTGATGTCCTTCTTGGTCTTTATCCTTCGGCAAACGGAGATTTTGATCCGGAGCTTAATCCTGTCGTTATGGGTCCATGGTTCAAGGCAGACAATTTCCGTTTGACATTATTGAGTCGCAAGACGGAAGTTAAGTGGAGGATGGAAAGCGAGGATTATGGAACAATCATTCTCCCGTTTGAGTCGGAACTTCCTGATGACCTGACTGCATATGCCGTAGTTTCGTCTGCGCCGACAGATACAAAAGGTGAAGCGAATTATCATCAGATCCTGTCTTTGGTGGCTAAGGATAAGATAGAGGCGAATACGCCATATCTGGTGAAGCGTGTAGAATCCGGCACGTCATCGACAAGTCGTTCTGCAGTGAGAGCTGATGAAGATGGTGTGTACACATTCACAGGATGGACTTCTCATACCGCAGATACATATAAGTCCGGTCTGCTTACAGGCACGTTAGTGGAGAAAGAGGCGCAAGCTGCCGACCATCATTTTCATATGGTTGGTGACAACATAGGTTTCTTCATGCATGACGGCTCTATCGAGCATTCGTCTGTTGAACCTTATCATGCATATATTTCCGGACAAGAGGATTTCATACCTGTATTCTACCTGACAGAACCTACACTGCCTGTGGAATGGACTATGGAGGGATCGCTTTACGGGACGATGATACTACCTTTTGATGCAGAGATTCCTGAAGGATTGGAAGTATTTTTGTTCGAGAACTTGTCGGATATAAAGACAGCCACTCTTGCCGGGCGCTCCGAGCAGATCGAGTACCAGCTTGTGACTTTGAGTAAGAAAGATAAAATATCAGCCAATACTCCTTATTTGGTAAAGAAGGCAGACACGGAGGCTATTCCCGGAATTGCCGAAACAGATGGTATTGTAAATTCCGTATATACTTTCAAAGGCGTGGCTTCCAACAAGAATGATTCCTATGTCGGGGGTATGCTTACGGGAACTTTTATCAACCGTAATGCGTCATCCGGAGATCATGTGCTGTTTCAGGATGAGAGCGAGGCGCTGTTTACTCTTCTGGAGGACAGCAACGGAATTGAAGTTCCTTCATATCATGCTTATGTAGCAGGAGATTCATCTTCAGTGCGTGCTCCATTCCTACTTTTTGATGATCCTGTAAATGAAGATATAGAAACAGGAATAAGCGATATCCTTACCGATAGCGAAGCGGTTGTAGATGTGTATTCTTTAAATGGTTCATGTGTCCTCAGATCCGTTAAACTTGCAGAAGCCATTGATTCCCTTTCTCCCGGAATTTATATTTTCCGTAGCGGAGGGTTGACGCTAAAGGTGATGAAGCGCTGATCATTAATTATATAAATAGACGGCACTGCAAATATTTGCAGTGCCGTCTATTTATTATTTATATGGGAATTATTACTGCCCGTTAAAAAAATAATTTTTAGCGGATTGTAATCAGCTTCTTAATATCCGGGTTTCTTGAGCAGTTTGAACATATTTTTCTTATATGCCTCAACACCGGGTTGGTTGAAGGGGTTTACACCAAGCATATATCCGCTGATGCCACATGCCTTCTCGAAGAAATATATGAGCTGTCCTAATGAGTATTCATCAATTGCCGGTAGCGTGATGTGTATGTTAGGTACACCGCCATCTACGTGAGCCATCTTTGTGCCCAGCTCTGCCATTTTGTTTACCTCGTCGATGCGTTTGCCGGCAAGGTAATTGATGCCGTCAAGGTCGGCTGCATCAGAAGGCACGCGGTGTTCAACTGCCGGCTTGGCTACAGAAATCACAGTCTCGAAGATTGTGCGCTCGCCATCCTGGATCCATTGACCCATGGAGTGGAGGTCGGTGGTGAAGTCTACGGATGCGGGGAAGATACCTTTGCCGTCTTTACCCTCGCTTTCGCCATAAAGCTGTTTCCACCATTCTGAAACGTAATGGAGCTTTGGATCGAAATTCACGAGAATTTCAATCTTCTTACCGTCGCGATACAAAGCGTTGCGCAGGCGTGCATAAGTGAGGGCGATGTTATTGTCGGAAGAATGCAAAGTAGCCTTTTCCATGTCTGTGGCACCGGCAAGAAGTTGCTTGATGTCGTGACCGGCAACAGCTATCGGAAGAAGTCCTACCGGAGTCAGAACCGAGAAACGACCGCCAACGTTGTCCGGAATAACATATGTTTCGTAACCCTCTTCGTCGCTCATCTGACGGAGCGCACCACGTGCGCCGTCAGTTACGGCAACGATGAGTTTTTTTGCTTCCTCTTTACCTACCTGGCTAACGAGCTGATCCTTGAGCAGGCGGAATGCGATAGCCGGCTCTGTGGTTGTGCCGGATTTGGAGATAACGATTATACCGAATCTTTTGCCTTTAAGAAGGTTCTGGAGTTCGGCAAGATATTCCTCACCGATATTCTGACCGGCATAAACAACTTTCGGCTCATTGGGCTTGGGTGCATAGAAATCTGCAAATGAATCGGAAAGGGCATAGTTTACAGCCTTTGCACCGAGGTAGCTGCCGCCGATGCCTACGCAAACCACGTAGTCGCAATTCTCACGTAGACGTTGCGCGGTGGCTTCAATGCGCCCTACGAGTTCTGCAGGAGTTGAGGAAGGGAGGTCAAGCCAGCCAAGAAAATCGTTGCCGGCGCCTGAACCCTCTTCCAGAGTGGCGAGAGCCTTGATGCTTTCATCCTTGAGGGCTTCGTATTGTTTGTCTGCAAAAGAAATTGCATCCTGAATATTAAGCTCGATTGCTTTCATAACTTCTATCGTTTTTTTGTCTATTTATGATGGTGTGCCATTTATGTGAAAGGGCGCACCGGTATTATAACAAGTTAATACGTTAAAAGGATCTTTAGAGAATTTCCAGTGACAGTATATTACTCCTGTTCAGACTCTTTCTCTTCACCCTCTTCCGCACCTGATTTGGCAACCTTCTGCGGACGCATCTGCGGGAAGAGGAGAACTTCCTGAATGGTGGTCTGACCGGTGAGCAGCATGGCAAGACGGTCCATACCTATACCCATACCGGATGTGGGGGGCATACCATATTCAAGAGCACGGATGAAGTCGGCGTCAATGATCATGGCTTCGTCGTCACCTTTGTCGGCAAGGCGCATCTGCTCCGCAAAGCGCTCATATTGGTCGATCGGGTCGTTAAGCTCTGAATATGCGTTGGCGAGTTCCTTGCCGTTTACCATAAGCTCAAAACGCTCGGTTAGCTCCGGGTTCTCACGATGACGCTTGGTGAGGGGAGACATCTCTATAGGATAGTCTGTAATGAATGTGGGCTGAATATAGGAGCCTTCACATTTCTCTCCAAATATTTCATCTATAAGTTTTCCTTTGCCCATTGACGGGTCTGTTTCTATGCCTGCTTCCTTACAGAATGCGCGGAGTTCATCTTCGCTTTTGCCGGTTATGTCGAAACCGGTTTTTTCAAGGATGGCTTCGGTCATGGTCACGCGCTTGTATGGAGGTTTGAAATCGATTTCGTGATCGCCTACCTGCACTTTTGTCGTTCCATTCACGTCGAGTGCTATTTTTTCAAGCATTTTCTCCGTGAAATCCATCATCCAGTTGTAATCTTTGTATGGAACGTATATTTCCATGCATGTGAACTCAGGATTGTGAGTGCGGTCCATACCTTCATTACGGAAGTTTTTGGAAAACTCATATACTCCCTCAAAACCACCCACGATGAGACGCTTCAGATAAAGCTCATCGGCAATGCGGAGATACAGCGGTATGTCAAGCGCATTGTGGTGTGTTATGAAAGGACGAGCTGCCGCTCCGCCTGGTATCGACTGCAGGATAGGGGTTTCAACCTCTGTATAGTTAAACGAGTTGAAGTATTCACGCATGGAGTTGAACATCTTCGTGCGTTTGAGGAAAATGTCGCGCACGCCTGGGTTCACTACAAGGTCCACGTAACGTTGACGGTATCTCTGTTCCGGATCGGTAAAGGCGTCATATGCCTTGCCGTCTTTGAGTTTCACGATAGGGAGCGGTCGAAGACTCTTGCCGAGAACCGTGATTTCGCGGGCATGGATGGATATTTCTCCCATCTGGGTGCGGAACACATAGCCCTTTATTCCGATGAAATCGCCTATATCAAGAAGTTTCTTGAAAACCACGTTATAGAAATCCTTGTCTTCGCCGGGACATATGTCGTCGCGGCTTACATATATCTGGATGCGGCCCTCGGAATCTTGCAGCTCCATGAAGGAAGCCTTGCCCATGATTCGGCGGCTCATGATACGTCCTGCTACAGACACTTCACGGGGAGGGTTCAGGTTGTCATCGAAATTCTCTTTGATTTCACGGGAATAACCGTTCACGGGATATTCCGCTGCAGGATAAGGATCGATGCCGCGTTCACGAAGAGCCTCAAGGCTACGGCGACGCACAATCTCTTGCTCGCTAAGTTCTTGGTTTGCCATATATTGGTTAAGTAAATGAAAGTCTGTCCTCAATCGTGTTGAGGCATGTATACAATTATTTGCAAAGTTAATAAAAAAAGTTGATATTCCGGGCAATATCCCCCAGATGGCATGGTGATGCGGTAAGTTAAATAAGACTTTTGAGTATTATGCCTCCCCTTCATTGAAGATTGAGTTTATAATATTTTCAACGCTATTGCGGCGCAGGCTTCTGCATCTGCAAGGGCATGATGATGGTTTGTGAGGTCGTAACCGCAATGGGCGGCTACGGTGTGAAGCTGATGGTTGGGGAGGTCCGATCCGAAAACCCGGCGGGAGGCGCGGCAAGTGCAGTAAAACGGATATTCGGGATATTCCATGCCATAAGCTTGATGCACGGCTTTAAGGCAACCTTCGTCGAATGTGGAGTTATGGGCAATTAGCGGCAATCCTTTGAGTTTGCCACAGACCTTTTCCCATACTTCCGGGAAAGATGGTTGTCCGTCAGTATCGTTGCGTGTCATGCCATGCACCCGGGTTGTGAAATATGTGTAATAGTTCGGTGTCGGTTCGATAAGGCTATAAAAGCGGTCGACAATTTCTCCGTTACGGACGATTACCACCCCTACGCTGCACACGCTCGACCTGCATCCGTTGGCTGTCTCAAAATCTATTGCTGCGAAATTTGTCATAAACAAGTGATCTCTTACTTATCTATATACGTAAACGAAATTTGAGCGTTATAATTATATGACGGATATAATGACACCGGAGCAGAGGCATCGCTGCATGGCGGCGGTGAAAAGCAAGGACACCAAACCGGAAATGATAGTGAGGAAGTTTTTGTTTTCCAAAGGTCTGCGCTATCGTGTCAATAACCGTAAATTGCCCGGTTCTCCTGATATCGTATTTAAGAAATACAGAACGGCTATATTTATAGACGGCTGTTTCTGGCATGGTCATGACGGCTGCCGGTATTATAAAATGCCGAAATCCAATATCGAATTTTGGGAGCGGAAGATCAGCCATAACCGAGCACGCGACATATCCAACACTGCAGTACTTGAGATAATGGGGTGGCGGGTGATCCGCGTTTGAGAGTGTGAAGTTAGGGACAAGGCTACCCGAGACAGAACCCTCTCTGATCTATATCACAATATAACAGCTCCGGTTGCGCCTGTCCGTGCCAACAAAAATTCGGATGGTTATGCGCCGGCGGTAGATGATCCCGCTGTAGCAGCCGAGCCGGGTCCCTACTACGGCGACACCAGGTGAGGGGTTGTATATTATAATGGCTCTGTTCTGCATTTCCTTGTAGAATCTAAATTTGTGAATTTTATAATAAAATTTTTAGGACTATTAAATATTTGTCTAAAAATAGTCGTAGTTAGAGCTTTTATTCGTATATTTGTAGTCTAATAGACGTAAGTACGGCTATGGAAGAGAATATATATATGTTGCCTGACGGGGAAATACGCCGTCGGGTGGGGCAAAAAATAAGGCATCTGCGACTCCGACAGAACTTCACACAAGTTTCGCTCGCAGAACAGGCGCAAGTCTCTCTGACAACTTTAAAGAAAATCGAAAAAGGCGATATAAGCTATTTCGATTCCCTGATGCGTGTGCTTCGCGTTCTTGGCGAACTGGATGTGTTCTCTTCTCTCATTAAGGAAGAAGAGATGAGTCCCAATGAATACTTCGAGTTTGTCGAGGCAAGCAAGAAGAAGCAACGCAAACGTGCAAGCAGAGGGAATAAAACTCCCTTGCAACCTAATATGGAGGAAGAATCGAAATGGTAGACATAGCGAGACATTCAAGGGTCTTCCCGGTATGCTTGCCGATTCATTGCCCGACACATATGGGCGTGCCTTGTTTGAACGGTGGCTTGCGCTCACCGGACGTAGTAGCGGAAATGCTGTGGAGACACTATGTTTCCTCGGCAAACGCTGCATGGGCGCGTTGGAGTTTGAGCCGGCGATGGATGTACCCTACAGTCAGGATGTCAGAATAGAACTTGACTCCCTCGTCCAAGTGGCAAGCGAGGCTCTGTCTGAAAAGGAAGAGTTCGGTGCCAATCTTGAAGAGGACAGGAAGGCGGCGATAGCCGAAATCGTGCGTCTCGGCACCTCTGCCGGAGGACAGAGGGCAAAAGCCATAATAGCCTACAATCCACGAACCGGAGAAGTCCGTTCGGGACAGATTGAAGCACCGGACGGCTTTGACTATTATCTGATCAAACTCGATGGTGTTACTGCTGAAGTAGGATTCAGGGAAACGCAGAATTTCGGTCGTTTGGAATACTCGTTCTATAGACTTGTGAAGGAATGTGACATAGAAATGTCGGATTGCAGTCTGATAGAAGAGAATGGACGCGCTCATTTCCTCACCAAGCGTTTTGATCGGCAGGACGGTGAGAAAATCCACATGCAAACACTTTGCGGAATAGCACATTATGACTACCGCAATCCCCGTTCTTACTCATATGAGCAGGCGTTTAACGTAATGAGGGCACTGAGGTTGCCATACTCACAAGCGCAAGAAATGTTTCGCCGGATGGTATTCAATGTGGTGATACGTAATCAGGATGACCACACCAAGAACATATCTTTCCTTATGGACAGACAAGGCAAATGGAGCCTTTCACCGGCATACGACATGGGATTTGCCTACAATCCCAAAGGAGGCTGGACCGCACAGCATCAGATGTCGATCAACGGGAAGTTTGACGATATCACCCGCAATGACCTTCTGGAATTTGCCAGACGCAACAATATAAAGGAGGCTACAGAAATCATCGACAGTATTACCGAAGTGTCTTCACGTTGGCCACTCATAGCAAGGGAATGTGAAGTTCCCGGGTCTATGATCGATGCCATTGTGCCAAATTTAAAACTTTCCATATAATACTACTACATTCCGTGTCTCACTACGGGTCATTTCTCAAAAGTGTTCAAGCAGGTGGTCGGCACCACTCCTGGATTGTTTATACAGAACAGGAGGATCAAGCTGGATCAGAACTTGCAGCAATCGTTTAATGGAGGAGAATGGTTATTAAGAGAGGTTTACAATTTCAATTTTGTGATTTTCTTCAGTATATTTCTTCGTGCCGATAATAGACCTGGAGATAGCGCCCTATATTCCATCAACTCGATCTCGCTTTTCAATTCAGACATCAGTTCCGGATAGAATCGGCAAAGGGCAAACGATTGCTTGAGGCATAATACCCTTATGGCATATGGCTCATTGGAATTGATTTTAGAAAGACACCAGTCAAGATAGTTTGGCGTGACATCTTCTTTAGAAATGGATTGATGTTCAAGCAGAGTCATTATCAAGCGTTGTTTGCCCACATGTTTCGTGGACAATACATTTTCAATGAGTTCACTGCGCTTGGGTATAAGCCATTTCATGTCTTTTGTAGAAAAATGGGTGAAGATCCATAATGCGTTATAGCCGATACTGTCATCGGGGTGACTGACCAAAGAAAACAAATCCGCCATTATGGAGCTATTGCCGCTACATTCAGAACATATCTCCTGTATGTCACGCTGTCTCAATCGTTGTTTAAGCATTTCCTCCAGATTCATATGAGTAAGAAGGTCAAAATTCCACGATATGACTAAGTTGCTTGCTAACTAAAGCGATAGGTGTAATATAGGATATGGTCTTCCTGCTTCATCGGTGTCGTCTCTGTCGGTAACCCTGAATCCTTTTGCTTCGTAAAACTTCAATGCGGCAGGATTCTGTTCGTTCACATCCACCTTTGTCGCCCCGTGTCGTTTGGCAAAATCAATAAGTAGGGATCCATATCCATTGCCGCGCATGTCGCTATCGATAAACAGCATTTCTATCTTGTCGGCTGACATGCCTATAAATCCGGTTAACCGGTCATTATCTTCAACTGCGTATAGGTCGACATTCGGGAAATAGTCCGGTACCAATGCCTTTTTTATTTCCTCAATCTCTTCATCCGGCAAGAAATCATGCGTGGCACGTACCGATCGCTCCCATATTTCCGCGAGTTCCGTAAAAATTTCTTTATAACATTTTAGAATATGCATATTAAATCGGTTTAACCTTTTTGCAGACATTTCAGGATGAGCATGTATCCGAATCCGCGTTGGTTGATTATTGATATTGAGGGGTCATGGCGAAGAATGCGACGGAGTTTGTGTATGTAACCATGTAGAGAGTTGCGGTTGCTTGGTTCGTCACGCTGCCATACTGCGATCATCAGCTCAGAGGCATTTACCGTCTTCCCGATATTGGAGGCGAGCCGTTCAAGTATCTTGGCTTCAAAATGAGACAGTTCTGTTTCCTTATCGCCTATTGATAATGTCTGGGTGGTCACATTAAAAGTGTATGAACCTATTGCAAAACGTATGTCATCGGTGCGGTTGCCGCCATATCTTCTTAATAGTGCCTTTATCCTGACTATCAGTTCGCGAAGTTCAAATGGCTTCTTAATATAGTCGTTTGCTCCGACATCAAATCCCTCTTCCACGTCTTCGATCGTGCTTTTGGCTGTAAGGAAAAGCAAAGGGACTGTGGAAGATATTTTCCTAATTTCTTTTCCCATGGAGAAGCCATCCATAATAGGCATCATGACATCGGCAACAACAATATCGGCACTTTCGGATTTGTATTTCTCAAGTCCTTCAATACCGTTAGCGGCGGTTACTACATCATAGCCCTGTCCACGCAGAGTGTCGGCAACAATTAGCGTCAGGTCTTCCTCGTCCTCTACAAATAGTATCTTATTGCTCATCGTTGCTGAATTTAATGGTAAATATTGAACCTTCTCCTACTTTGCTCTTGACCCCGATGGTCCATCCCATCTTGTCAAGAATACTCTTCACATAATACAGCCCGATGCCATAGCCCCGGACATCTTGACGGTTGCCATGTGACACTCGGTAGAACTTATTGAACAGATAAGGAATTGATTTGGACGGAATGCCGATACCATTGTCACTGACCGAAATTTCTTTGTAATGGCACGTTATGGATATCTCAACGCTATCATCGGAGTATTTGATTGAGTTGTCGATAAGATTGTTCAGCACATTGGCAAAGTGAGTCTTGTCTGCCTTGACTGATACTTCCTCTGCAATATTCACATTGATAGATATATTCTTGTCGCCTCTCATGCGCTGTGCAGTAGCGATTTCTTCTACAAACGGGCGTAATGGAATTTCCTCAGGTTTTAGCTTCATCATCTTACGGCGCTCCATGCTCATGGCAAGGACGTTCTCTACCAGTTCTCCGAGCCTTCTCAGCTGCTTGTTTGCAATCGTAAGATACTTCTTCTTTTTATCAGGATCGTTATCGATGTCATAATTGAGTAGGGCATCGTTTGCCGAATATGCTATCGCGATTGGCGTTTTCAATTCATGAGTCATATTGCTGACAAAATCATCTTTCATTTCCTCTATTGTGCGAAGACGTGACACCGTGCGGAACAGATACAGGAACGCTAAAGAGAATACAACCATTAGAAGGAAAACGGAGACAATGACTCCGGACATTTCAGAAACGATATGACTGGTTAGAGGTGTCATATATGCCCTATAATGCATATCTGATTGCGGATTGAAACATAGTCTAAAGACATCGAATCCGGACTTATTTTTAGGTACGTGGATATTTCCGCAAAGTATCTCATTTTTCGAGTTCGTTATCTCTACGGCAAGAAATTCAGGATGTATATGCCTGTCGGCGAGACGTTCCATCAGAATGCTGTCCATTATGGTAAGATTGAAATCCACGTAGGGATCCATGGCCTCATGCATCTGTTGACTCATGTCGTTGACCATCTGGTTGGTATATGAACGGTCGCGTCGTAAAGGCTTTTTATTAACGCGTGTTTCGCCGTCCCCGTTTTGGGAAGTTGTCACAAAATTGCCGTCGGCATCCTTGATTCCGGACACCTGACGGTATCCTTTTACTATGGTGTCACCATTTTCGATGCATGCTTGTTCTGCCGCAATCGTAGCGCGATTGGCTCTGTCAGCACGTTCCCACATGTCATCAATATCAGCATCGGCTATCGCTGTCATAACCTCGCGCTCCACATCACTTTTTATCGAATTATAAAGGCATACGAGATAATATACGTTCCAGCCGAAAATGACTGCAATGACAAAGATGAATGTGGTGGATATGGTCTTAAAGCGTTTCATGATGTAAATTTAATAATAATCCTTCATACAATCAGTTCTGTAAGTTCCGATTTAAGACTAAATAAGGGAGTTTTTAAGACTAAATAAGGTTGAGGTTTGCCGATGTAAGATTATATGTTTGTAATTTTACATTAATCAAAAACATAATTTTACATTAATCAAAAACAAATGGGCTATGAGGAAAGATATATTATTCGCTTTATTCATTACATATTTATCTGCTGCCGCTCAGACTGAAATGACCGACACCGTCTCTATCCGGCAACTTGATGAGGTTGTCGTTAAAGGTGAGAAACCGCAAGTAAGGGGCGAGGATGGCGTAATGGTCGTTGATCTTCGGGGGATAGTTAAAGATAAGCCTGTCACTAATATTCTTGAAGCCCTCGGCTATATGCCCGGTGTCATGAACAACAACGGCATGATATGGCTTACCGGAGCGTCAAATGTCACTATTATTCTCAATGGTGAGCTAACCAATATGCCACTCCAGAATCTATATCAGCTTCTATACACTACGCCTGTTGACAGACTGAAAAATGTCGAGATAATGTATTCAGCTCCGGCTAAGTATCATGTCAATGGAGCTGTAATCAACGTGGTCCTGAAAACTCCCACTCCTCTTGACGGGCTGCAAGGTCAGGTAAGGGCTGGATATAATCAGGCTCATTATGGTTCGTATGGTGGAGGACTTGCCGCCACATACGCAATCAAGGACTGGACTTTTGATCTAAACTATGGACTCTCCCGTAGTAGATCTTGGAATCAGGAGGAAACATGGTCCAATCATCTGCTTAATGGTCAGCGAACAATGATTGAGGACAATATGCGTCGCATCAGGCAGAATTGGAGTAATAACATATTTGCTGCTGTCTCTTGGAAAACACTGAAGCTCACATACAACGGTCAGATAATTTCAGATTCAAAGAGTTGGGGACTTTCATCGGGAACGCTTGGCAATTTCACAAATGCCTACAATATGCTGTCGCCTGTTGGCTATCATAATATTGCTTTGCGCTATATCGCACCATTCGGCATGACTGTGGGAGGCGATTATACCCGGTATTCCGAAAACCGTTCCCAATCATTGGTTAAGGATACGGATTATCTGCTTGGATATGAAAATCGTCAAGAGATAAATCGTTGGCATGTCTATATCGATCAGCATCATCATCTTGGCAAATGGCAACTTAACTATGGCGCGGAGTATCAGCACTCCAAAGATCATAGTTCTCAACACTACGGCATAACCGGTAATCCCGATTTTGACGATATTTTAAACGAGAACGTGGCGAGTTTCTATGCAGGCACTCAACGGTCGTTCGACTGGGGTCTGTCTTTCAATGCATCCGCAAAGGGTGAGTATTATCACAACAAATATCAGCATAACTGGAATTTCATTCCTCAGCTCGGTGCCACATATTACAAGACTCCTAAAAGTATATTTCAGCTCAATCTCAGCACCCAGCGGATCTATCCGTCATATTGGGAACTGCATGGCGGCACAAGTTATATCAACGATTACTCCACCGTTATAGGTAACCCGACGCTACGGTCCTATATCCAATACGATGCCCAATTCAATTACATCCTTAGACAGAAATATGTGGCGACACTCTATTTTCAATATGGCGACAAAGCCACGGTGCAGTTGCCTTACCAGTCGCCCGATGCATTGAATCTCGTATATCAAACCATTAACATGAACTACAAACGTGTTGTAGGGCTTAATCTATACGCACCTTTCGGTGTCGGTTATGTATGGAATGCGACAGCCACCGCCAACGTGATGAATCAGCGGGAGAAAGCAGACAAATTCCATGACATAAGTTTTGACAACATCAAATGGATTTTCTATGGTTCGTTAAGCAACACTTTCAAGTTCAGTCAGAATTGTCCCGTATCGTTGTCAGTTGATTTCAGCTACATCTCCCCGTCATTACAAGGAATAGCAGACCTTTCGGGTATGTGGAAAGTTGATGCCGGCGTTAAATGGCAATTCGGAAAGAAACGATGCTGTGAATTGGATTTGAAGGCAGATGACATATTCAACAAATGGTCACCGACCATGACTATCAATCACGTGGGTCAGGACTACCGAATGAAAGTCAGAGAAATGACCCGCAACCTCAAACTGACCTTCATCTGGCGGTTCAACGGCTTCAAGCCCCAAGACGCAAACATCGACACCTCACGTTTCGGCACCGGAAAGTGAAGGAATACCGATTGTTGCAAATCAACACAGACAATCTATCGATGGACTAAATCAAACAGCTTGCAATGACGTATTGCTCCTCCGGACATCCCGCGTTGTAATTCCCTCACACGCGAAGCCATTGACTCCTTGTCCGATATTTCCTTCTGATATATGCAAAACTGCATGCACATAGCTGATAGTCAAAATAAAAGTACTAACTTTGTGTTATGAACGACTTGACAGTATCAAATATCGAACGGCAGAACGTGCTCAATAATCGCTATGCCGTGGATGCCCTTCAGGAGAATCTCGGATTTACAGGGATGCTCTTTGAGGGAGAATACCGTTTTACCAAGAAAATGGTTGCGGATTTCTATGAAGTTGAAGAACGAACCATCGAACGTCTTTTGGAAGACCACGGTGACGAGCTGAAATACAACGGCTACATTTTAAGTAGAGGTAAGCAGCTGAAAGAATTTAAGTTACAATTTGCTCCCGTCATCAATGTCGGGAGCAAAACCACTCAACTGGGCTTATTCAATTTCCGTGCTGTGCTTAATGTCGGTATGCTGTTGACTGAAAGTGAAAAAGCGAAACAAGTTCGTGCCCGCATCCTTGATATTGTCATCTCTACCATCAACAAAAGAGCTGGTGGTGGGACAAAGTTCATCAACACTCGAGACATTGACTTTCTTCCGGCGGTCATTGAGGAAGACAATTACCGCAAAAACTTCACGAGTGCTGTAGGAAAATGCGTGCAAGGTCACAAAAATTTCAAATATGCTCAGATAACAGATCTTATCTATCAGGCAGTGTTTAAGGAAAAGGCAAGGGAATATCGAGCATTATTGCGTCTTGACAAAGATGACAATGTCCGGCACACTCTGTATGCCGAGGTGCTTCGTTGTATATCGTCTTTTGAGAATGGCATTGGTTATGCAATTGAAACAGAATATAAAGCAAATGATGGTGAACAGTTGTCTTTGGATCGAGTCAAAGAGCTTATCTCGGAGCAGGAGCAATCATCGGCAATGCAACCGTTCATTTACGATGCACGTACTAAGATGGCTTCTCGTGATGTTGCATTCCGCGATGTATTTCATAATAATATTGCGGGGTATCTCCGCGCTGTTACACCGGAAGAATTTGACCGTTTTATCGGAGAAAAATCTATTGACTTCGACGACATCATGAATCTGCCGGAGAATAAAAAAGTTCTCAAACGCCTAAAGCAAGCCGATGATGATGAGTGAGGAACTGAAATATATCGACTACGATGGTGTGTTAGAGGTCTATCGTAAGACTGTCGCCGCCAGCGGTGGCGGTCTGCAGGGTGTGAAAGACGAAGGAGGCATACGAAAAGTGATTGACTTCGTACAGAACGACTTGTACTATCCGACATTCGTTGAGAAACTGACCTATCTGGTATTCGGATTATGCACCGGACATTATTTCGAGGATTCCAATAAGCGAGTGGCATTGACCATAGGTGTCTGGATTCTCGTTCATAACGGCTACTATTGGCACGCCTATAATTTCATGCAGTGCATGGAGGCAATCATCTACCATGTAGCCGCCGGACGCATCGACAAAGACCTTCTCCAACGCATCATCACCTGCTTTATGGCAAACGAGGATTATCCCGAAGATCTCAAACTCGAAATCATCCACGCAATCGATAATCAAGGGATAGGCATTAATGAATAAATTGTGTCATGAACAGTTTTTGGACATCACCAACATTTAATCTACTTTCGATATTAGTTGCAATCATTGCGATTGTATTTATCGGATTTAAGTATGGAGCATCACTTAAGGATAAACGATTACATTTAGGCTATATATGTGGTATTTGTATATTTCTTATTGTTGAGCTCGCAACATACATCTGCATACAAAGTGACCATTCTGTAGAGATTGTATCATATATTTCTTTTGCATCAACTCTTTCATCTTTAATCCTTTCCGTGGTCGCAATAATTTATGCAATCGTATACAACAATAAAGGAGAGGTACAATACGGCAAGATTGATACAGCATCTTCAAAAATAACCGATTCACTTTCTGAATTTTCAAAAAAATCAGAAGAATTGACGCAAGGACTGTCTGATGTTTTAGATCGCTTATCTGAAGTTAGAAGTATTTCAATTGAGACGCGAGAACAAGTTAGCAGAATGAATAGTGATGAGTTTAGGAATCCAAAGGATTCACAATCAAACATCGCGCAGAATCTTCCACAATCATCAACAAATCCGGACAATGCAAATGACGAAAAGCCAGAATCTGCTGAACACGATGATGAGGAGATAATAGAAAAAATAAATAAAGCTTCTCAAGATACAATCGATCGAGTTGCATTTAATTTTGTTAATGCTGGATCTTTTATAGGCAATCTCGCATTATTGGCATGCATATATTCTCATGACACAAACAAACCATTTAATGCATCTGATATCTTTCCACCGTCAAATCAAGATTATGAGATGTATATTTTTGGTTATATAATAGCCTCTTCTGCGTTAGGCGTTATTTATGCTCAAAATATTAACGGTAAATTCCAAGTCATAAATTATTATCCTCTTATCAAATTAATTCTAGAAAAAAATATTAAGGAATATTTGGCAAGACTTAATGACCCATCTCAAGCATTCAACAAGGAGACATATGAATTTATGCTTCGCTATTTTGGATTATTCACAAAGTAGGTTATAAATACTTGTTAATGTTTCTTGCCTCAACCAAATTTGGATGTATCTGTAGTTTATGGAATACTTTTCACAAAGTGGGTAGAAACTGATTCAGCTTAGTTGCGATCATACACTAAACAATTGTTCTCAACGGCATCCTTTACAAGGAAGACGGCATCAAGCGCATCGCCGACAACACCCTCGTAGCCCTCACCCTCATGATTGCCGAAAGCCGCACAGAAGAAAAAGACACGATGGTCAAAGTCATCGTCAAACTCCTCAACAAGAATAATTGATATTTTTCAATAACATAACACCAGTTGTAGTGTTAAAATTAATACAAAATGCAGAACTGTAAAGTATTATATATAATAGGCAACGGCTTCGATATTAGACATAATATTTCGTCAAGTTATCATGATTTCGCTACCTGGGTTATGAAAAAGCACCCAATTGAAGGTCTGTCATTAGATTTAATGTTCAACAAGGGGAACAATCTATGGTCAAATTTTGAAGAAGCATTAGGAAACTATGATCCTAATAAGGCTATTGATGGCTTTTTCACGCCAATGATTGCAGAACGTACGGAAGATAATTATTCCGATAAATCTTTCCATACAATTCAATCCCTAAGCTATGATGAAATTGTTAGTCTATTCTGCCATTGGATAGAAAGCATTGACTTATCCGAAATTCATCCAAGGCTTTGTCTTAATCCCGACTCATATTTTCTTACATTTAACTATACTAAGACATTAGAATTAGTTTATAGTATAAATCCTCAACGGATACTTCATATTCATGGAATTGTTGATAACCCAGATTCAATTATCTTTGGTCATAACAACTATATAGATGTCAGAAGTATTTTAGGTGAGACACAATGTAGCAGAGAATGGATAAATCAGTCGAATCGATTGTTCGAAATGAACTTGTTATATAAGGATACGGAAAGCATTCTCAAAAATAGTCCTAATTTTGCAAAACTGGCCGGATTCTACACAATCATAGTATTGGGACATTCATTAAATAATGTGGACAGACTATATTTCGAACAGATACTACATCAAAATCCAACAGCTTTATGGATAGTGGATTATAACCCAAAAAAACCAATGGAATTAGAGTTAAAAAAAGAATTCCTCAAAGAATTAGGGGTCAAGAGAGTACGGCCGTTTGCCTAAGCTATCTAAAAGTTTATTAGTAATCTCTGATTTGTGTTAGACATGAAATATTACCACTAAAATAAGGTCTATCACCATATACTCGCAAATACAACTGTCTTCTTAATTAAGTAAATAGTTTGTGATTTTCTCCAAGCAATCAACTTGAAGCAACTTTAATGCAAACTTGAACAACAAAAGCCCCGATCGCCGTATATCGATGACGCAGCAGTCGGGGCATAGATTGGTAGATTGAAATGATTGTTAAGTATACATAATAAAAATGCTCATAAAATAGAACAATTTTGAATTGAGTTAGTATTTGATATTATTTTTATTACAAAAAGTCCGAGCATTATCACTGCCATTTTGAGCTAATGCAGTGATATATTTTGTGAATTCTTCATCACTAAAACGATAGGCTAACCATTGACATTCTGCATAATTAGACGCTAAATCCATGAGTGACCCGTTGTCTTTAATTCCAGTTGGGATAACTTTAGAAATACACTTGTTCCAACAGGATGTCGCAGACATATTGCATTCTGCCGCATAGAATCCTAATGCTTTCAAATAATAGTCTGCTGCATCAGAGTAATATTCTTTATCCCATAATGATGCCGCATAATTTTGCGCAATTGTCCCCTTAATCTTATTAGAATTTAGTTTTGTACCGGAATAGTTGCAATCTTCTGCAAGATTTATGCCTTTTTCAATATAGACATTTCCCCAATCGGGCTGATTGTCTCTAATATAAGCATGAGCTAAATTTACAAATAAGTTAAATTGTGCTGTTACGGGATTGTATGACGTTGCTTTAGTTAAGTCTGATGACATTAGTTGACGATATAATTTAATGGCCACTTTGTAATTGTCGTTAGCTTCACAGGTTCTAGCATATTCTGATATTCCATATTCACTTAACGCGTCATTTTCATATAGAATCGAATAATACTTTTCTGCTTGTGCATAATTACCATCATCTAAAGCCTTATCTGCCAGTGTGCTATAATAATCAATTATATCATCATTCAATTGATTTGTGCCTCCTGAAATTATCAATTGAGAGCCATTCAATTGTATGTGTCCTAACTTTTGTATGGCACTTTGACCTAACAGCAATGGTGCGTTTTGAGATGCTATTACTATTGCTTCAATGTCCCGGAGCTTTAATCCTCCTATTTCTATTTCTTTAAGATTTATTCTGAGGTGATCTACAATGCTACCATCAGCTGTTTGCGTTTGACCAACACCCATTAGATCGTTATCAGATATATAATCATTATCCAATAGATATTCTGCCATGGCAGTAGATAGGGAAACGTTAGAAGCTCCTGTGTCAAAGATGAATTTCATTTTCGCTCCATTGACCATACATGGAATACGATACACACCACCATATTCTTCCATTTGGATTACAGTATCACTCCACGCAGTATTAGCATGTAGCATGGCTATTATCAAGAAGATTATTCGAGAGATTTGCATCGGATATGTGTACTAACAAAAGTTAAAGAATTTAAATACGGTTGATTCAGTCCGCATCATGTTGATTTATTTCGGTTGAAATCTGGACCTGCGGGAGGTCGGTTGACACGGGTTGAAACTGAAAATCGCAAGCAGTTTTGAATTAACTACTTGCGATTTCTTATGGTGCCCAGAACAGAACCACTAAAACTACATCCTATTACTTTCTAATGCTTTTATATATTGCTTTATATTAGTGTATTATAAAAATTATGCAGATTTTAGAGAGTCTTTGAATTACTTAAAATCGCGGAATTTTGCCTGTAAATTTGCCTGTAAAATTATTTTGAGTTACCTTTGTAATCGTATTCGGGTTGAACCGCGTGGGCGTTGCCTGCAAAGTTGCCTGTAATAGTAATTTTAACTCTTATAATCTCTCCAATGGCGACATTCAGATTTGAACTAAACGGACGACCAACAAAGAATAAGACATACGTGGTGTATCTTCGTGTGACAGTCGGTGGTAAAAGAAAACTTATCAAGACGATGGTCGAGATTGCTCGGCCATCTGATTTCAATGCCAAATGCAAAGGCGAGAATTGGATTCGTGGCGGTGTCCGCGACGCAAAGGTGCTCAATGCCCAGCTGGCCGATATTCTCGCCAAGGCGAAGGAAACGTATAAAGAGCTTGACAAGGAGGGTGAGGTTACGACCGTTGCGCTTGCCAAGGAGATGAATACCGAGATTGTCTCTCCTTCATTCATGGCGTTTGCCAAAGAACGGGCACAGATGATTTACGACAATGGCGGTTGGCGCAACTGGCGTAAGTATTGCGGGCTTATCAATAAGCTGGATGCATTCCGAAAGAAACGCCGTATGGCCGACATTACCGTTGCTGACATGACGGTTGAGCTGTTGACTCGCTTTGACAACTTCCTTCACAAATGGGAGAATGAACGTGAGCCGGGGAAACTGTTGCATCCAAATACTATCGAGGTGCAGTTCAATATTCTCCGCACGCTCGTTCACCGCGCTATCGAAGTCGGTATAATGGAAGCCTCCAAAGATCCGTTTCTTGTTTTCAAATACAAAGGCGTAAAGACCATCAAGGAAAAACTTGATGACTCGGAAATGGAGCGCATCATCAATCTGGAATTGGAAGAAGGTTCGCTGATATGGCACTGCAAGAATTATTTCTTATTCAGCTATTATTGCGCCGGAATCCGCGCAGCTGATTTGATTCAACTCCGGTGGCGTAATGTAACGGAGAATGGTAGGTTGCACTACCAAATGGGCAAGAACCACAAAGACCGAGACCTTTTGCTTGTTGATCAGGCCTTGGATATACTTCGGTATTATCATAATGATGATATCAATCCGGATGATTATATCTTCCCCTTGCTTGACAATGATGCCCCGTTTGCAAAATTTGTCACTCAAGCTGATAAGGACAGAATGAAGCCAGAGTTACGTCACCAGCTTTACCAACAGATTTCAGCCAGGAACGCCCTTATCAATAAATATCTCAAAAAGATTGCAGAGAAAGCGGAAATAGAGAAGCCTCTTTCAATGCACATCAGCCGTCACTCATTCGCACATATAGCGCAGGAGTCCGGGGCGGAGTCATCTGCGATAAAGAATATCCTCGGTCATAGCAACCTCGCCACAACCGAACGATATATGGGTAGCTTCGACACCACCAAGACCGATGAAACGCTACGCAACGTCTTCGCCAAGAAACAATCCTCGGTAACAACGACAGAGGATTCAGGAGCGACAAAAGAGGAGCAGGCCATCGAATTGCTAAAGGGTATGACCCCGGAGCAAATAATGGCTGTGATTTCAGCAATCAACAAATAATCAGTAAATTTGCAGTATTATGGCAAAGGAAGCAATTATACGACAAGATACAGCAGATTATAACTCCGCTGTTCAGACAATAAAAGAAGCGATTCTTCGCAGTCAGTATAAGGCAGCGAAGTTAGTCAACCGGGAAATGCTGTCTCTATACTATGGTATAGGCCGGTATATCTCAGCGAACTCTCGTGAGGTCTTCTGGGGAACTGGAGCCATAAAAACTATCTCAGAGCGACTTCGCAAGGAGCTGCCGGGTCTAAAGGGCTTTTCTCAGACCAATCTCAAATACATGAGAATTTTTTATGAGGAATGGTCACCTATTATCGAAGCCAAGAACCCTAAATCGTCAGCCGTGGCTGACGAAATTGACACAGACTCTCTTTTGCCTGTTAAATCGTCAACCACGGCTGACGATTTGGAAAAATTTCTCAATTTAAGCTTCAGCCACCATATTATAATCTTGGCAGAAGAAAAGAATATTGAAAAGCGTTGGAAATATATCAGTCTGGCAATTGAAAATAAATGGGATAAGCGTTTCCTTAAAACACAAATAAAGGAAAATGTTGCCGATAAGTATGGGGCTATGCCATCAAACTTTGGCGTAACAATCAAGGACAGCCGCGATGCAATCAAAGCACTCAACATGTTTAAGGATGAATACCTTCTTGACTTTATCAATACTGAGGAAATCGGCATAAGAGATCTTGCAGATATCGATGAGCGAGTTGTGGAACAAGAGATAATCCACAATATCAAGAAATTCATAATGACCTTCGGTCGTGATTTTGCGTTCGTCGGAAACCAATATCATCTTGAGGCATTTTCAGAAGACTTCTTTCCCGACCTATTGTTTTTCAATCGAGAACTGAACTGTCTGGTCGTTGTGGAGCTTAAGACCGGAGATTTCAAACCCGGTTATCTTGCCCAGCTTATGACATATCTTCGCATTTTGGATGATAAGGTGAAAAAGCCGCACGAGAATCCCTCGATCGGCATAGTGTTATGCAAGAACGCTAATAAAGACTTCGTAGAGTACGTTATTCAGGATTATGCCAAGCCTATGGGCGTAGCAACATATCGTCTCAGTGAGGAAATGCCGGAAAAATTGCGCGAGGCACTGCCGGATGTTGAAGAGTTAAAGAAATTACTCTGATTAGGAATTGTCGTCTCTCTTCAATTGCAATCCTCTCATGTCATAGATGGTGCCATATAGAATGTCACCAACAAATTCTTTGTTGTCATCAATAATGGCACCGATGGCACCAATTATGTCACCAATAAATTTGAGATTGGCACCAATAATGTCACCAATCCGGCACCAATGGAACAATGCGGAACAATGACTGGAACAATCCGGAACGATAAACGGAACGAAGAGTAGAGAGAATTAACGTCGGCAAGGAGGTCGCTCCCTGCCGATGTTTTCTTTCGCCGTTCTTATTTGTCCTGCATGGTTTGTTGCCAGCGATGGTTGAACTATTTGGTTAGTTTTTGGTTGTCTATACATACAGACACCAGCCTCATCGTTGCTTCTCGCTGAAATTCTCGCGAAGCGTCTTTACCAATGTGTCGTAACTGACACCGTAAGTCCGATAGAGTGCGTTCAGCGAGGACAGCTGTTTGATGAAAATCCGAGTGTTTTCATCGACAACAAAGACCTTGAAAGGCTTCTGGAAAAGAAAGTTCTTGATGAATACAGCCTTATTGACGGCTTCGGACTGCTCGAACATTGAGAGGAATCGAGCATTTTCCTCTACATTGAACCGCACGACGTAACGGTTCACAGAAGGGTCAGCCTTGAATCTGCGACCTCCGCTGTTTGAGTATCTACCCATAAAAATAAGAGACGGCATCGCAGATTGCGTCGCTGAGAAATGCCGCAGGCGTTGAAACGGGTTTCCGACTTTGGAGGAAACCATTCCCTCGGAGAGCAAGGGTTGCAAGGCACCGGTTTTATTTCGAGTGCCTTGCAACATACCTTGCTCATCCATGTGGATACCGATTTTCAATGAGAAAGCACATCCGGCCTTGGATGTTTCCACGAATGCCACATTAAAGATACGAAAAATTTCCGAAACTGCCAAATTCCTCTTCCTCCCGTTTGCATGTGGCGAAAATCTGATTGAACAAGGCTTGAAATTCGACGGCCAACGGACGTGAGTCGTTTGAAATCTCTATCCACTTTCATGACCGCGTAGGGGTACCATATACGAATTTCGGTGTAACAGACGGCATTTGACGGCAGATTTAGGCACCCGATGCCCGATAGGTTCAAATATTTGGACTCGCGTATCTATTGATGTTAACTTTATCATATTCTTATGTATAGACAAGGATGTCAGTGTATATACCCTTTTGAGCATACTTACTATTATAGGAATGTATATACTACTTGGTAAACGTCTATAAATCAATTCGCTTTAACATACTCTCAGATATGGTTATAAACATAAATCCTGATTGCCATATTTATAAACGACTGTTTGAGAGTGCCGATATGACAATATATGAATATCCATTTGTAAGAACGCAAAAGCGTATATCTGTTTGTTTATTCATTCAAACATTTAAACGTATAAATGCGGATTCGCAGCCATGCGGCTTCATAGCCACAAATCGCGGCAGATTCAGGCAATGCGAGGCGACATAATCCCGACTAGTCTGAAAGTTTGGACAGACAGAGAGCGTCATGTTATCTTTGTCGTAGAATTTCGGCCTTCTCAGACTCCGCCACCGGAACATTTGAGAAAAAGCCACGGAACTCGCGCTTGCTGAAATTTGCTTCCCGCCACATACCTGATTCTTTTGAATCAGCATATTTACCCGAGTGCATACGCCGTCACATTCAGTTGATGAATTTTGGAATGATTGACCGCCCTATGTTCAAAGGAATATGCTGCTCAGAACGAAACGCGCCCCCATTATCCGGGCTTCAACTGTAAGCTTGGACAGCCCGAGGTGTGTAGTAGTGAAAGCGTCCAATAGAATTATCCTGATGTATGTTACCCCCCCCCAAAAAAAATATGGCAAAAAGATATGACAACGACTTTGATGCCGATGCCTTTGTGGAGAATTTTCGTGCTAAGGAAGCGCCGCCTTCCGCTCACCGAAATAAAACTGAAGAATCAATTCCCTCGACACAAGAACCGTCCTTCTCGGTGCTATCCAACCATAATGGAAGTTCTGCATCAAAATCCCGCAATTCGGCTCTAACAGCACAAACGGAAGAATACAGACGAAAATTCATTGATGATCTGACGTATCTATGTCCACCCTCCGGATGCTCAAATGTAAGAATCTGCCCTGAATTTGTAAAGCAGATCAAACAGTTGCAACTCCTATGTGGAAACCGCAAGGCCAACCTTACAACCTTCATCAACAACCTGCTCAGACAGCACTTCGACGAATGCAAGGACGCAATCGTCAAGCTCTCTAAAGAATATGACAAGTCCCTTGAGTAAATCTCAGTTAAACTCCGCTTCTACGTCGCTCATGCTTATGATTCCACAGGAGGAGTGGCAATCACTGCACGAGAAACTCGACCGTCTCATTGAGATAGTCGAGAAAACCCAGATTGGAAGTTCCGGCAAAGACTGGTTTGAGTCCGACGAAGTCCGCGAAATCCTCGGCATATCCCCCAAGACGTGGCAGAATTACCGCGACCAACGCCTCATCCCCTTCTCCCAAATCGGTCGCAAAATCTACGTCAACCGCGCCGACCTCGACGCCTTCCTCCGTTCGCATCGGATTGCGCCGAGAAAATAGCAATCACTTTCATGGCAATCGGTTATGTTTTACGATATAACCGATTGTCATCTCAAAAATTCTTTGTAACTTTGCATAAATAGCAACCATAAAAATCTGAATATGGCCGAAACGGTTTAAACCAACAGGCAGAGATGCCGCCAAACCAACCAAATTCCGAAACTCCCAAGCAGTCGTTGCAGGCACGGCCAGCCCTCAGATAACTGTCGCCGGAGTTTTTTTGTATATGACTGAAGACAAAGTTAGAGACCAAGCAGGTCAGATACTAGGTTTTACAGATAGTTCCGATGCCAAGTCTGGTGTTGGACAGATTACTTCATTCAATAACTTAGGCTTTTCAGGGGTTAAAGATCGTCCTGATGGGTGGTATCTTCCGTCAAAACCATTTCTGCCAGCAATTATACTTGAAACTAAAAGTACATCAACACCCCTAAAACAAGCACACATAGATGAGCTCCTGAAAAATTGTAGAATAGCACGGACAAAATACAAGAATGTAGTAGGTATATTATACAATGGTGATGACATCATGGTATTCTTAAATGGATTACGTCGTGAGGGAGAATCTGAACTACAAAATAAAGAATATTATCTTGGATTATTCTCACAAGATCGTATCAATAAAGGGATGATATACCTTTTGACCAAGCGTATAAATGATAGCCTACATGTTGACTTTGGCATCAAGAATTTATATCACAGAATGATATTTACCGCCTGCGCTCTTGTCGCAAAAAGATATGGTGCTTCACTTGTTGCAGGAATGAACTATCAGACTTTCCATACTTCGATTCATTCAACTCTTGCTAAATCCCTTGAGGAAGAACGTAAACAAAATCAGAAAATTGACATTTTACTTGATGTCTATTCTGAAATAAAGATGAATTCCACAGAGAACCAAGAAGCTATTGACAACTTTATAGATTGGGTATCTCAAATCTCTGATAACATTAATTCTGATTTTTGGAATGGAGAAGATGTAATGGGTATCTTCTTTAACGAATTCAATCGTTATAAGAAGAAATCGGAACATGGACAAGTCTTTACCCCCGACCATATTACGTCGTTAATGTATCGACTTGTTGAAGTTGACAAGAACGACATGGTAGGTGATTTTGCTTGTGGTAGTGGTGCCTTTCTAGTAAAGTCCATGTGTAATATGATTAAAGAAGCTGGAGGTGTTAATACTCACAAAGCGAAAGAAATTCAAAAGTCTCAATTATACGGAATAGAATTTGATCGTGAGATATTTGCTCTGGCCTGTGCAAATATGCTTATTCATAAGGATGGCAAAACTAATCTTAGACAATTAGACACTCGCAGTGAAGAGGCAAAAAGTGGATTGAGTCTATTGGAATTACAAAAATTTTAATGAACCCACCTTTTGAAGAAAAATATGGGTGCATGAAGATTGTTACAAATGTTCTGGATAGTGTACCAGCCGGAACGAAGTGTGCGTTTATCCTTCCTGACAAGAAACTTGAAAAGCACGGAGGAAAGAAGCTTCTAAAAAAGCACTCATTGGAGAAAATCATAAAGCTACCTGAAAAGACTTTTAATGAAGGGGTAACCACTTCAATATTTATCTTTACTGCTGGCAAACCACATAAAGATAAGGCAATATTCGCTTGCTATATATCCGAGGATGGATTAGAGACTGTAAAAAATCAAGGACGTCAAGATATACGGAATCGCTGGCAAGATATTGAAAATTACTGGGTAGAAGTAATTCGACGCCAATCAGGTGATGATTCAATTCAGTGGGTAATGCCCACTGAACATTTGAGTTATCAAATGCCTAAACCACCGTATGAACTATTTGAGGAGGATTTCGTAGCTGTTCTTATGGACTATGAATTATTTAAGCGAGAGATTCTATCTAAAGATTTTAAGGAGGGAATTGCTAATAAGATTTTATATCACTCTCATGCTTTTGAAGAAGTAGATAAATTTATGCTTACTATTCCAAAAGAATCTAACTATGAAAAGAATTGATACTACTTGTTGGAGCACATATAAAATTACTGATATCTTTCTTGTAAAGAATACAAATTGTGTGCTTAG
The DNA here is from genome assembly GCA_949123685.1 of uncultured Bacteroidales bacterium. The sequence continues at coordinate 29,670 of CASBHZ010000021.1, forward strand.
TCGAGACATTATGCCTGATAGTGGTGTATATCCATATGTTACAGCATCATCTGTTAACAATGGCGTTTCAACTTATGTAAATGTTGATCCCATATTACTTGATAAAGGTAATTGCATACTCATTGGAGGCAAAACTCTAGTTTTTTCCTATCAGGAAAATGATTTTGTTTCTAATGACAGTCATAACTTAGCATTATATCTCATTGAGACAAAATATCGAAAAGAAAATGTATATTTATTCCTAATCACAGCCTTAAAAGCATCTTTATCCAAGAGCTATAAGTGGACAGACTCAATTTCATATCGCGCTATTCAAAAGAATACTATTCTTTTGCCTTCTTATCCTGACGGAACCCCAGATTATAATTTTATGGAAAAGTTCATAGATAAACTGAGCGTACACGTCAAGAATCATCTTGATAAACTTTCTTCAATTATCTCACTATAGTATCCCCAATTTGCTTTTTTTGACGAATACGAAATATAAAATAAGTATTTTAATCAAGTTGATGAATTATTAATATGGGTAAGTCTCTTAGGATATTGCATTTTTCTGATTTCCATTTAAATGGGAATAAACTTCAACAGGCTGAACATGTATTAGATTTCATGTTAAAGGCATTATTAGAAATAAACAATGAGAAGGTTATTGACGTGATAATATTCTCCGGAGACTTCCTTGAAAAAGGAGGAGAAGGCTTTCAGCATGATATTCTGAATGGATTAAATGTATTCAAAGAAAAGATACTAACTCGTATAACTTCATCATTAGGGCTTCCTTTGTCAAGAGTAATATTTACTCCCGGGAATCATGATATCGATAGAAGCAAAATCGATGAATTCGCTGAAGATGGTATCGAACTAAGAGCTAATAGCAACAAAGATGTAATTAGCTTAATTGAAGGGAAAACGTCTCACGTTACAAGCCGAGCTGCATCATTTAAAGAGTTTGAAAAGAAATACTATGAAGATTGTGAAGACATTGAATATACTCATTCGGACTTCAATTCTCAGATAATATTAACTATTGATGGATTAAATATTGGTTTTACTTCTGTTAATACTATTTGGCGGTGTGGTGTTGATGATGCAAACAAAATCGTCATGGGAATTAATCAATTAATTGAGAATCCCATAAATCATAAGCAATTAGATTTGAAAATAGCTGTAACTCATTATCCAGTAGACCATCTTAAGGAATTTGAAAGGAAGGATGTTACAAATATATTAGGTAATAAGTATGATCTTTTTTTTACGGGTCATACTCATCGTGGTGATGTACAACCATTACTAAGCGATCAAGGGAATGTTGTATGGGCAATTAATGCTGCCGGTACACTCTCTAATAATATATATGAGAAAGACAATCATTTTAAAAATGCATTTCAAATAATTGATTATGATAAAACTATTGGTTGTAAAATAATTAGATATTTACAAGCAGAATATACTGATTTTTCACTAGATAGAATGTATGGCGAAAACGGTATTTTATTTCGACCCATATTGACCCAGCAACAAATAAGTTTGATTTCAAGACAAAATGAGGAGCAAGAGAACGAACGTCGTCTTGAAATATTCAAGAGTAAAATTTATCCGTTTATTCCGGTTAAAGAATTTGTTAAAGCATCTCCTCGTCTAATGTCTTCTGAATTTATATCATGCCCTGCCATTGATAGAATTAAGTCACAACTTGTGGATCAAACACAAAAAACACTACGATTAATGGCTCTATCAGGGATGGGGAAAACAAGAATTATTGCAGAAACTTTCAATGGACAAGATAATGTGTTTTATTCTAAATCCAGCAGTTGTGCCAACTCGATTTCTGCGTTTGTTGAACTTGATAGACCTATTACACTAATAGTGGACAATTGTGAGAAAGAAATAGCGAGGCATATACAGAAACTTATTGATGAAAACGGGAAAAATATTCGCTTGATAACAGTATATAATGTCTTAACACCTGATGAAAAGAGAATATCAGCTTCAGTCTTAGAATTAAATTATGAAGATACTGCATCTGTCGTAAAGACAATGATTGATAATGAAGAATCATTAAAAGATAGGCCTGAAATAAAAGAAGCCATTAAAGAGCGTAGTGGAGGCATTCCATATATGGCTCTGCTAATGATTGAAGGTTACAAGAAGAATCAGAATTTAAAAATCGAAAAAATTGACGACATTCTTTCTGCACTGTTGGAGGGTGGTAAATCCATAGAGAAGTTTACATCAAAATCAATGGAAGCCATATCTTTATTTGAGCCATTGGGTTATAAGGATAATTACTCAGACGAATATGACTGGATTCGTAATACACCTGTAATTAATCATCTTTCACTTGATAAAGAAACGTCTAAATGCACACTTGATGATACGGTAAGGGATTTTTTATCGCGTCAACTTATTGAAGAAGATGGGCCATGCATTCGCATTAGGCCTCGACCATTAGCAGAATGGCTAACGGAAAAATGGTTGGAAAAGAATGGTGAAAGTATACCTGATGTTTTTAATGTTTTAAATTCAGAAGAAGAATCTTTAAGACGACGTTTAACTAGGGCTATGTCAAGAAGATTTCAGGAAATGACAGATTCTGCGTTTGCTCGTCAACTATTTGCGAAACTTAATAATCTTGATAACGGGTCTTTTCATGATGAGAGGGTTGCATTCACAGAAGTGGGTTCACGGCTCCTCCTCTCTATGGGTACAGTGAATCCACAAGACGTCTCATCAAATATATTCTCTTTACTAAAAAGAAACACAACCGATTGGATTAAAGAGAATATTAAGTATGAAACTCGCCGAAATTTGATTTATACTCTTGAACGTACCGTCAGCTTCTCGGATGCGTTTAAGAGTAGTGCGCTCGCTTTAGCCAAATTAGCAAATGCGGAAAATGAGGATTTTGGCAATAATTCAAATGGAGATTTTAATCAGTTATTTCATGTATTCCTTTCTGGGACATCGGCAAGTTTAGAGGAACGATTTTCGGTAATTCTTTATCTTAGAGAGAATCTTAAAGAGAATGGTAATCTTGTTTTATCAGCCATAAATAATGCTTTGCATTCTCATGGATTTTCCAAAATTTCTCCGAGTTCACAACTCCCGAAAGACTATGAACCAACACCTGAAGAAATTCATGTATATTGGACTAGGGCTATAGAATTATTAAAAGAAATCGTACAGGAAGATGGAGCATTCCTTGACAAAGCAGCTGAAATGATTTCAAATCATGCAATGGGTCTTATTTCTTATGAGTCGGATTTGTTGTTTGACATAATTGGATTTATTTCTGAACAAAAAAAATTTGACTGGCCCTCTATGAGAGAGTCTCTTAGTCATATTTATTACTGGAAAAATATGACTGATGAGAAGATTAAAACGCCTCTGAAATATTGGATGGACAAATTGGAACCCAAATCGTTCTTTGGCAAACTGAAAGCGCATATTCAGGATATTCATAATGGAAGAATTGAACACAAGAGCTTTGAAGAAGAAGCAGATGCTTTTATGCTAGAAATGGAGCCCTTTGCCCTTGAATTCATCAATAATTCTATCTATGCAACTCAGGAATTCGTTGATATTTGCGGCGACAATTCGTCTGATTGGTTTTGGTTAATCCGTGCCATAAACCCAATATTACAGGATAAAGTAAAAGCTGATCAACTCATTAATGGTCTTTCAGATGCTGTACAAAAATTACCAATTGATGCTGATAGTAGGTTAATATTATCTTTATTAGCACAAATTCCAGATGGAGCATCTTTGATATTGTTAAGAGATAAATGGCATGCGGAAGGTAGGTTTCAGCTAGCAGCATCTCTGTCGGGTATAATTGAAAACAGATATGAAAGTCAATATTCTCACATTAAGCTAGGATATATTAATGAAGGTTATGATAATTATTGTGTAAATAATTATCTAGGATATAGTATGTCACATGGCACATTTAATGATATTGTAGATTTTGCTAGCCAAATGTTAGACGATAATATTGACACAGTTGAGGTCGTGTATCCCTATTTAATTAATAGAGTAAGATTTCGTATACATGATATTGATGAGAATACATTAGGAAAGTTGGAAAATCTACTGCTTAAATACGAATTTTCAGACTCTACCAGTGCTTTAAATAGAGATATTGTTGATCTCATGGGGGATTTGCTACAACAACATAATCGCCCTGAATTTGCAGTAAGCGTACACCGATTAATAGTAAAGACAACTAGTACAACATATTTGATCAATAAGCCTTTTGATCATATTTATTTTTCGTTGCTTCCAAAATATGAAGATGTATTACTTCCTATTATTTTGAATGATTTGGCTGCGGAAGATGAAAGAGTGTTGTTCTATCATGCAATGCGAATGAATCTTGGTTCTGGATTTGGATCTGGAGCAGGGCCTCTGTTTCAATGTAGTGAAGATCGAATTAAGGAGATATGTTTATCTTCTTCACCATCACTTGCTGTCAATCTGGCTCAAATGTGCCCTGTCTATAATTATTCAGAAGAGGGTAAGGTTTCAGGTCTCAGCGACTTTTTCCTATGGCTGTGTGACCATTTTGGTGACGAGAAAGATATGCTTGATGCATTTAGCTCAAACATGGGCACTTTCTCGTTTTGTGGAAACGAGATATCTGCAATGTATGCTTCTAGAATTCCTCTGTTTGAGCCACTTCTATCACACTCCAAGGGCACGGTGCGTTCTTGGGCCCAACGACAGATAGATTCTTTAAAAGCTCAACACGACTATGAAAAAGGAAATGAAGATTACCACAAAGCTATTTACGGAAAACCTCTATGATAATATTATCATTACTTTTCTGCGATAAGAAATATTAACTAGCCTTTTAGTCATAAATATGGATAACGGACAGATAATATTATTTCAGACGCAGGGCGGTGAGACGAAGATTGAGGTTCGGCTCTCTAACGAGACTGTGTGGCTTACTGCCGACCAGATGGCGGAGCTGTTTCAGCGTGACCGTTCAACGATACAACGTCATATCAAAAGAATCTACGATGAAGGTGAGCTGTCCGCAGATTCAACTTGTGCATTTTTTGCACAAGTTCAAACGGAAGGGAAACGACAGGTTGAGCGTAAGATTCCCATTTATAATCTTGACATGATTATCAGCGTGGGCTATCGTGTCAACTCTCATCGTGGCGTGCAGTTCCGGCAATGGGCTACCCGGGTGCTGAAGGAGTATATGATCAAGGGGTTTGCGCTTAATGACGATTTACTCAAAAATGCCGGACAAGGAAACTATTTCGACGAGTTGTTAGCCCGAATCCGAGATATACGCAGCTCTGAAAAGGTGTTCTACCGCAAGGTGCTGGAAATATATGCCCTCAGTATAGATTATGACCCTCGTACTTCCATCACCCAACAGTTCTTCAAGACTGTTCAGAACAAAATGCACTTCGCCGCTCATGGCCACACTGCCGCCGAAGTAATTTATGACCGTGCCAATGCCGAAAAGGATTTCATGGGTCTGACAACGTGGCGTGAGGCAATGCCGACCAAACATGAGGCTGAGATTGCGAAGAATTATCTCTCGGAGGAGGAGGTCGATATGCTGAACCGAATCGTCAACCTGTATCTTGACTTTGCCGAACTTCAGGCCAAGAGCCACGTCCCGATGTATATGAAAGACTGGATTCAGAAGCTCGATGATTTCCTGAAGCTGTCGGGTAAAGAATTGCTCACTCATGCCGGAAGCGTTTCAGCCGAAGTTGCCAAACTGAAAGCCAACGAGGAATACGACAAATTCCGCGAGCGCACCCAATATCAGCTATCCCCGGTCGAAATCCACTTCCTCGAAGCCTTTGAAGCCGAACAAAAGCGACTCCGCGCTAAAAAATAAATACAATACAAATGAATGCATCTAAAGAAATATCACAATTGATTGCCCATGCGAACGAAGACGATTTGCGCGATATTGTTTCAGGATGGGCCAACAAACATTCTGATTTCAAGGATTATGTCCGAAATTGCCTCTGCCCTTCGGTAGAAAATGTGGATTTCGCCCGCAAACTCAGTCAGGCCGTAAACCGCGAGACAAAAGAGTTCTTCTCGCGCCATGAAGTGAGAGAAGCGACTGACTGGAGCAATGTCTATAATGACTTGATAAAGCCATGGAGCGAAAACGCAGACTCGCTGTCTACCGAGAAGCTATATGACCTGTGTGACGTAATAGTCAAAGAGGTCGGTATGCAGGTGACTGATGAGGATTTTTACGGCGATGATTGGTATGGCGATGATTTTTCCGGCAGTATTCAGGATATAATGGATGTATTGGGAAACATTGTCGGACTTCTTATGATTCGCGAGGATGTCAGCCACGATATTCTGAATTCTTTAGAAAAACTCATTAAAGCTGCTAAAAAGAAGGATGTGATAGACGACTACATTGGTTCGCCATACGATTTTATTCTTGAACTTATCGCACTCAGACGCGACAACGATGAAGTTACGTGTGGAATATACGATGCTCTGATTGACGAGAATCTGGGTGATGAGGCAGGGACGTGGGTGTGCCGTAAAATTGATTTTATCCGTTCAATGGGTCTTGCAGATGAAGCTCGCCAATATATGGAGGATGAAATACAGTATCCTGAAGTCTGCCTGAAATATTATAATGAGTTGCTTGATGCCGACAACTGGCTTGAGGCTATCCTCCTGCTCGACAGGGCGCAGGCAATCAAGGACAATGGCTCTTACTTCTATTCGCCAAAGACTCCGAACTGGCTTGAACTTAAACAGCAACTTCTTGTGGAACATGGCACATTGGAAGAACGTATAGATAATCTCAAACGCCTGTTCTATAACAGCTACAACGATAAAGCAAAATTCTATCATCAACTCAAGGAACTTGTTGACGGGGACAAATGGAACGCATTCTACCATAATCTGCTCTCAAAGGCAACCGGTTATAATGTCATTGATGAAATCGCCCCATTCCTCATAGAGGAAGGTGAGTTTGACTGGTTATTCCGTCTCGTGTCGGAAGCAACGGCAAAGGATTCGACTGATTATCGGACTCCGTTAAAGTACGCCGGAGCATTGCGTCAGACTCATTTTGAAGAAATGCAGGCGATCCTAATCCGTACAGTCCGTGCATACGCTGCCGACCGTTTTCCTCCAAAGAAAAAGGTCAATTCATCGAAGTACTCATATTTTAGGGCAGATTTGGAATCGTTGTCAGAACTTGGGTATGCAAAAACGCAAAAGGAGATTGTCGAATTTTTACTGCAGGAATATCGATTCCGGCCATCTCTTGCTAAAGAATTGAGGTCTATAAAACTGGTTACGGACAATGAGTAAGAAGTCGATACGGTTTTTCAATGACCGCGAGGTGAGGGCGGTCTGGGACGACGAGAACAACTGCTGGTGGTTTTCGGCTACTGATGTGGTGCGGGCTATCAATGACGAGCCTGATTATACAAAAGCCGGTAATTATTGGCGTTGGATCAAACGAAAGCTGACTCAAGATGGCATTCAACTCGTGAGTGCCACTCACGGGTTCAAATTCGAGGCTCCAGACGGAAAGCGGCGCAAGGCAGATGTTTTGAATAGCGAAGGCGTTATTCTTCTCGCCAAGTATTATCCCAATAATCGTGCGAGCAAATTCCTTGACTGGTTCACTTACAGCGACAATACCATTGACGGTCAGAGCCGCAAGAAGGCGTATACTCTGTTTGAAAGCGGTTTGCTGAACTCTCTGGAGCCGGGCAGCATGAAATGCCTGCAACAGATTCATGCCTACCTCTTCGGCGGTCTCTATGAGTTTGCCGGACAGATCAGGACGAAGAATATATCAAAGGGTGGTTTCACTTTTGCCAACTGCCTCCATTTCCCGACTATCATTCCTACCATTGAACGTATGCCGGAAACGACGATAGACGAAATCGCCGACAAGTATGTAGAGATGAACGTCGTGCATCCATTTATGGAAGGGAACGGACGCAGCACACGCATCTGGCTTGACCTAATGCTCCGTCGCTCGCTGAAACTGTGCGTAGACTGGAGCCGGATTGACAAGAACGAATATCTGACCGCGATGAGAGAAAGCGTTATTGACTCAACCCATATCAAAGCCTTGCTGAAAGGTGCGCTGACCGACAAAATAAACGACCGCGAAATGTTCATGAAAGGCATCGACTACTCATATTATTACGAGGAAGAGTAGGCTTACTCTCTAATACTGTCTATGCGTATCGGCGATCAAAAGTTACGCGGATTATTTGAATTTTGCCTGTAATTTGCCTGTAGAAAATAAAAGAAGCGACTTAACTTGGTGATAATCACTTTGTTAAGTCGCTATTGTGGTGCCCAGAACAGGACTCGAACCTGCACGCCTCGCAGCACTCGCACCTGAAACGAGCGCGTCTACCATTCCGCCACCTGGGCATTTGTTTTGTTGCTGGGTGAGGCTCGTTGCCTACTCATCGTATTTCGTCGGGGTGAAAGGATTCGAACCTTCGACCCCCTGCTCCCAAAGCAGGTGCGCTAACCGGACTGCGCTACGCCCCGAAAATTTCTGCAAAGGTATATATAATTTTTGATATTTCAAATTTTATTGAATACAATTACTGATTTTATATCAAATCGAGGGTGTATTCAGCCAATTTTTGCCTAATTCGACCAAATTGTTTGATTGTTTGAAAGTTTTAAACTATTTTTGCTTCTATTGTATGAAGTGTCTGGTGCTAACCGGATTTTAAGTATGATATATAACTCAGAGAATATCTTAAAATCTGTATAGACTAAAAATCTGGTTAAGTTTAGGCAGTTTCTAAAACATTCTCTTACGCTTATGTTTATGTCGGATATGGATGTTTTTAGTCCGGATTGCTATTATTCTGTGGTGGGGGGCATGATGGCGCTTGCCGTGGTGGTGTTTATCGTGTTACAGCGTGTCACCGCCGGCTATGGCATGATGTATAGCCGGAAGTGGGGACCGGCGGTTAATAATCGCCTCGGATGGGTGTTGATGGAGTCGCCTGTGTTTTTCGCGATGTTGGCGTTGTGGCTCATGAGTCCTCGCCGTTGGGATCCGGCTCCCATGACAATGGCTCTGTTTTTCCTTTTCCATTATTTCCAGCGTTCGTTCGTGTTCCCGATGATGATAAAGGGGAAGAGCCGTATGCCGATTGTTGTAGTGATCTTGGGGGTGGTGTTCAATCTCATAAATTCATATATGATAGGGGGGTGGCTGTTCTATGTCGCTCCGGTCGGGATGTATCCGGTGTCATGGCTGTGGAGCCCGCTATTTATTCTCGGCACTGTGATTTTCTTTGCAGGCATGGCTGTCAACTGGAATGCGGATCATATCATAAGGAATCTTCGCAAGCCGGGTGATATGCGACATTACATACCTCGTGGCGGTTTCTATCGTTATGTCACATCAGCAAATTATTTTGGAGAGTTGCTTGAATGGATCGGCTATGCGATCCTTACGTGGAGTGTGGGCGGTCTCGCCTTCGCTGTCTGGACATTCGCCAACCTTGCTCCTCGGGCACGTAAGATTCATGCCCGTTATGTGAGGGAGTTTGGCGATGAGTATAGCAGGCTCGGAAGAAGGTATATAATCCCATTTTTATATTGATCATGGAAACGAAACTTTTTACATCAGCGTATATCGGTCCTGTGGAATTGCGGAACCGCACTATCCGGTCGGCTGCATTCGAGGGTATGGGGCGTGACAACGGTCCCACGGAAATGTTGCGTGATTATCACCTGTCGGTGGCTCGGGGCGGGGTGGGTATGACCACATTGGCTTATGCCGGAATCAACCGGTCGGCTCTGTCTTTCAAAACGCAGTTGTGGCTGCGTCAGGAGATTGTCAAGCCATTGCGCGAAATCACTGATGGTATCCATGCTGCCGGAGCCAAGGCTTCAATCCAGATCGGTCATTGCGGTAATATGACGCATCGTTCCACTGCCGGAGGGATGCCTGTCGGTGCTTCAACAGGTTTCAACCTGTATTCCCCTACGTTCTGTCGCGGGCTTAGGGAGATCGGAAGAGCGTCGTGTAGGGAAAGAGGGTGTCTCCTTGTGTT